>PHFO01000016.1 GCA_002861535.1 Cyanobacteria bacterium M5B4
AATACTTGTGGCTTTCAATTAAAATGACACGATAACCAGCTCTATAAAATGCTCTAGCGAGATGAAGAGCTTTGGTCATTTTGCCGCCGCTAATCATCACCGTTTTACCTAACGATCGAGGAAGACGGGGACGGAAGAGAGAAATGAAAACAGCAAAAGATGTAAATAAGAGATTGAAGGGTAAGACTAAAAACAACAGCAATAGTGTCAAAACATCCTGACCTAAAACCCTTAACTTACGCCCCCAATCCATACTAGACGCGCCGAATTAAAGTTACACCATCCCGCAGAGGTACCAGAACTTGCACAACCCGATCGTCTTCCTTCACCATTTGATTAAAAGCTGCGATCGCTCTGCCGTTTTCCCCCCGCTGCTCTTCTGGCAAATAAGCCTGTCCCTCGTAAAGAGAATTGTCTACAGCGATCATTCCTCCTGGTGCTAAAAGACCCCGATCGAGAATCAAACTGTAGTAGTCTTTATATCCGCCTTTATCTGCATCAATAAAGATGAAATCAAAGGTTTGTTTTTCTGCCGCTAATTGTTCCAGAGTTTGTAAGGCAGGCGCTACCCTAACATCGATCTTTTTGCCGTGCATAGAACGACTAAAAGAAGATTGAGCAAACTGTGCCGCAAAGGGATCGATCTCACAGGTAATAACTACGCCATCTTCCGGTAGAGCTTCTGCCATCGCTAAGGCAGAATAACCAGTAAACATACCGATCTCTAACACTCGTTTTGCTTTTAGCGCATACAACAACATCTTCAGAAATTGTCCTTCTACCTGTCCCGATAACATTTCGGGAATCAAGGGCTTGGTCGTCTCTCCTTGGGAAAAATGTGCCTGCCAATCCTCCGATCGGGTGCGATTAACCAACTCCTGCAGTGGTTCAGAATCAGCCGTAGTACAGGATTCTACATAAGGCTCCAATCCCTTTGCCAGAGCTGTAGCTGATTCTAATTCAGTCAAAAATGACCGATCGATGTTTATATCTTGCGCTAGCGATAATAAACGGTCGAGTTTTTCTGCCAAAATGCCCAGGGGTGTAATCGGTCTCATTGTTTTACTAGATTAACTGTAGGTTTTTCCAGAGTCATAAACATATCCACGCCAGCACCACGACGGGGATAACTCTGACAAATTTCTTTGTGAATAGCAAGAGTTTGGGTTAGTTCTTCTTTTGTTAGATCGTTGATAAAATAACAACTACCGATCGGTCTGGGTACTGCTATCCTCTGTTTGCCGTCCCTTGTCCGCGTGATCGATTCTGTCGCCCGCCACAATAGTTCTGGTGTGAAATAATCACTGTCTAAAGCCAGACCAATCCGACTCATTACGCCCAAAATGCGATGGAGGTCGGCTTCACTGATGTAACCCCGCTCCCAGGCGATCGTGGCAGAAAAAGCCATGTCAATGTTGACCCCGTGCCCATGAAACATAGGAATTTCTGGCGCCAGCTCTAGGGTAGGACTCCAGGCGTGTCCATAGGCAATCACCCGATCGAGGTCTAATTCATGGAGATTAGGTACTTCTAATTCCAGCATCCGCTTGATCGCTTCGTAGGTGACATAGTGCCCAATTTTTTGTAGCTCGGGAGTGCTATCTAAAAAGCCAAACCGTTGGTGGAGAAGGTCTTCACCATGTTGCTCTAGCAGGGAAAATATGTCGGCATGGGCAACAACAGCAATCTTAATTAACTCCGCCATGCCATTTCTCACTTGGTCTACTGGCAGTGAACGGAGGAAAGAAAAATCTAAAATTACTTTCTGGGAAGGATGATAAGCCCCTAATCTGTTCTTCAATTTGCCGTGATTTACAGCTACTTTGATCGCTACGCTGGCATCAATTAACCCGATCAAAGTCGTGGGAATCCGAATGTAGTTTGTACTGCGGCGATAAGCAGAACAAGCAAAGCCGACAACATCGGTCATTAGCCCTCCGCCTACTACTAAAACCGGCTCCTTCCGAATTAGTCCGAAATCGACAAAAGCATCAATAATACGCTCAAAAGTAGCTAGGTTTTTGTCGGTTTCTTTGATCACGATCGGGAATACCGTCAGATCGATTTGATAGTGCTGAAAATACCCCTCGATCTGTTCACGATAAAGGTCGTGAACTACTGGATCAATTACCATTAGGCATCGCCCGAAATGCTTGTAGCACTGGGCTAGCTCGGGATTTTCAGCCTTAAAAACTCCGTTGACATAGAGCAGACTGAATTCTATTTTTTCGTAGCCTTCTACATGGAATGCAGTGTCAGTCGCCGTGAATTTCGCTTGAATATTACTCATAGGTCTTGCTTATGATTGCCATTAGTATAACACAATATTAAATTTTGTAAATATGGTTACAATTACCTAAAATTATGTCTTAGCTCCAGAAAGCCGAATGCAGCGATTCCCAGCGGAACGGTCTTCTAAAATGTGCAAATATACATTTATTGCTAGATAGTCTTAGAACCGATCGTTTAGTTCAATACGGGGGTCTACCAATTTAAGTAACACATCGGCAACTAAGTTACCTAGAACTAACATAAATGAACCTAACATAAAGCCCGCCATTGCCAAATTTATATCCTTTTGTCTGACTGCTTCAAACAGTAACTGCCCTAATCCTGGCAGACCAAATAATAGTTCAGTAATAAAGGAACCACTTAATAATCCCGCCAACTGAAATCCCAATAAAGTTACTAGGGGATTAACAGCATTTCTGAGGGCGTGGACATAGATTACCTTTGTTTCTGGCAGCCCTTTAGCGCGGGCTGTCCTGACATAATCTTCCTGTAAAACATCTAACAAGTTGCCCCGCATTAACCTTTGCAAGCCGCCGAAGCCAATTAGAAATGATGCTCCTACCGGTAAGATTAAATGATAGGCAATGTCACTAATTTTGCCCCAAAAACTCAGTTCGTCATAGTCTAAACTGCGTAGACCGCCTACGGGAAATAGACCGCTGTTTTGGGCAAAAATTAACAACAGAATTACCATGACAAAGCCAGGAAAACCCTGCAAAATATAGCTGACTAACTGTACCGATCGATCGATAAATTTATTCTGATTTACTGCTGCCCAGATGCCGAGGGGAATAGCAATGAGCCAAGTGCAAACGATCGCGCTCAAGGCAAAGATGAGGGTATTCCCCGATCGTTCTATAATCAACCGCAAAACGGGCGCATTGCCCTGGCAAGTACGACCTAAATTACCTTGGGCGAGGTTAAACACCCATCTGCCATACTGCTCAATGAAGGGGCGATCGAGACCACGGCGGGCTTCCTCGGCTTTAATAAATTCTTGGGATAAACTCTGATTTAATTTTTGATCTGCTAGGCAATCCCCTGGAGAAAAATATAATAGTAAAAAGCTGAGTAGGGAAACCAAAATTATGACTAAGGCTCCCTGTGCCAGTCTTTGGAAAATAAAATTAAGTAAGTTCCGATCGGGCATAATTATCGACAAATAGTTTTAATCATCTGTTGGGCTTGGTTACTATAACCGCCGCCGAACAGGTTAAAGTGGTTGAGAATGTGATAGAGATTGTAGAGAATTTTTCTATCGTTGTAACCCCGATCCTGGGGAATTTCTTCATAATAAGAACGATAAAATTCTGTGGCAAAGCCCCCAAATAACTCCGTCATGGCAATATCAACTTCCCGATCGCCGTAGTACAAAGCCGGGTCAAATATAACGGGGGTTCCTTCCCGATCGAAGCCAAAATTTCCTGACCATAAATCTCCATGCACCAACGAAGCCTGGGGTTGATGATTTCCTAATAGTTGCTCTACTCTTTGTTGGAGTACATCTAAGCTAACGGGCAAATTAAATCCCTTCCTTTGCGCTAATTTTAATTGATACAATAACCGGTGCTGCCAAAAGAAATCAGCCCAGCTCTCTGTCCAGGGATTAGGTTGCGGCGTTTCCCCGATCGTGTTCGATCGATGCCAGCCAAACTGTCCCCTATCCATACCGTGCATTAACGCCAAATTTTTCCCCAGGGCTGCCCAATCTCTGCGCCCGTCTAGGTCTAGCCATTCTAAAACCAAATAGGCGTTATTTTGGGCAACTCCCCAACCGATCGGGTAGGGCACCTTAATCTTCCCCGTCCCCCTAATTTCCTGGAGTGCCTCCGCTTCCGCTTCAAACATCGCCACTTTGGCGGCGGCATTCAGCTTTACAAAAAAGTCGTAGCCCCCCGTCCGCAGGCGATAGGTCTGATTGATACTGCCTCCCCCCACCGACACAATCTGGGGCGATCCTAGAGTTTCACCGTAAAGACGACTGAGATGAGCAATAATTTCTTGCCACATAGGGAGGAAGCCGATCGTTTATCCTTAAAATTATCGCAGTAAACTTAAAATTATGTCCCCCATCGACCCCAATCAACTCGCTGATGCCGTCTCCCAGTTGGCACAAACCACTAATGTGATCGGTCAGAGCCTCCTCCGCGTCATGCATGCCATCAGCCAAGAAGATAGCCGCTTTAATCACCTAGTGGAAATTCAGCGCCAGTTAGCAGAAACCCAAAAGGGCATCCTCGAAACCCAACGACTCCTCATCGCTGCCCAGGAAAGACAGGAACGCCTCCTGGAAACCCTCCTCACTAAGCAAAAACAATGCTGAAACCAGCGGTCTTCCTCGATCGGGATGGGGTCTTAAACCAAGAAGTAGGCTATATCCATCACCTAGAAGACTTGATTTTATTGCCAGGAGTAGCCCAAGCGGTCAAAAGACTAAACGATCGGCAGTTATTTTGCTGTCTTGTTTCCAATCAATCGGGGGCAGCACGGGGCTACTACAGCCTCGACCATATCGAAGCCCTCCATCAAAGACTGCAACAACTTCTGATGCAAGAGGGTTGTGCCCGCCTCGACCACATCTACTACTGTGCCAGCCTCAGCGCCCCCGAGGGCGGCACCAACCCCGACCTCACCTACTATTCCACCTGGCGCAAGCCCAATACGGGCATGCTAGTGGCCGCCGCCTGGGAACATGACCTAGACCTGTCCCGATCGTTTGTGGTCGGCGATAAAGCCACAGATATTGATATGGCTCATAATGCCGGTTGTCGCAGCATTTTAGTGACCACGGGCTACGGCAGCCGCGTCCTAGAAGGCAAATATCAACACCAAATCAAACCCGATTATGTCGTTGCTAACTTGACCGAAGCCGTCGATCGGATTTTAGACCACTTTGACACCGACTAGCCTTGAATTACCTATCTCTTGCGAGCAATGCTTAAACCTTTTAACTGTTCAATTGAACAATTAGCAGGTTTAACTTAGGTAACTCAGAGGGCTTATCTCATCCCATCGCTAAAACGAGGGTCTTCTTGCAGACGGGAGATAACGATGGGGTAAACTAAGAGGGCACCAGTATCAGAGTTTGCAATGACTGTTACAACAATTAAGCATGATGTTAAAGATTTAAGTCTGGCATCCCAAGGGAATAAAAGAATTGCCTGGGCAGGCAGGGAAATGCCCGTACTCAGACAAATTAGGGAGCGCTTTGCCCAGGAACAACCCTTCAAAGGAATTCGCATCTCTGCCTGTTGCCATGTCACTACCGAAACCGCTAACCTAGCCCTAACTCTCCAGGCGGGGGGGGCGGATGCCCTCCTTATTGCTAGCAATCCCCTTTCTACCCAAGATGATGTGGCGGCTAGCCTCGTAGCTGACTATGGTATTTCCGTATTTGCCATTAAGGGGGAAGATAATGCTACCTACCACCGCCATGTGGAAGTTGCTCTCGATCACCATCCCAACATCATTATCGATGACGGCAGTGATGTCACTACTGCCTTGGTGCTCCACCGATCGGCGCAATTAGGGGAGATTATCGGCACCACTGAGGAAACAACTACGGGTATTGTCCGCCTCCGCGCCATGCTGGCGGATGGGCGGCTTCCCTTCCCCGCGATCGCGGTCAATGATGCCGAAACCAAGCACTTTTTTGACAATCGCTACGGCACAGGACAATCCACGATCGATGCGGTGATGCGGGCAACTAACATCCTCCTGGCAGGAAAGGTAATTGTAGTGGCTGGTTACGGCTGGTGTGGCAAGGGAGTAGCTCTGCGGGCGCGGGGTTTGGGCGCCAATGTGATCGTCACCGAAGTTGTACCGGTGCGGGCTTTAGAAGCGGTGATGGATGGCTTTAGAGTCATGCCCATGGCGGAAGCTGCCAAGCTGGGGGATTTATTTATTACCGTGACCGGCAACAAGCATGTTATTCGGCAAGAGCACCTAGAGCTAATGAAAGACGGAGCCATGATTTGCAATAGCGGTCACTTTGACGTAGAGATCGACCTGGTGGCTCTAAAAAATATGAGCCAAGATGTGCGGCTGGTGCGCCCCTTCGTCCAAGAATATATTTTGCCTCACAAGAGTTTGATTGTTTTGGGAGAAGGGCGCCTAGTCAATTTAGCCGCCGCCGAAGGACATCCCGCCAGTGTTATGGATATGAGTTTTGCCAACCAAGCCCTGGCTGCCGAGTATTTGGTCAAACAAAAGGGCAAACTTGCCCCAGGAGTGATTCCCGTCCCCGCCGATATTGACCAGGAAATCGCGCGGCTCAAGCTCCAGGCGATGGGGATTGCCATCGATCGGATGACAGAGGAGCAAGTTACCTACGTCAATTCTTGGACAGAGGGTACTTGATAGCTTTGGGGAGAATTATTCTCCCCCTTTTTGCCCAGAGGAGATACCCCACCACCAGCACCACTGTAACGCCGCAAATTGCCACGATCGTCCAAAATATATTCGCCGGTGGATGCTCAATATCCTTGACATTGTTTTGTACAGGAGTGTAGGGAGCGATCGGGTCTTCTGGCATACCCGCTGCGAGGGCTTCAGACTGAATTGCCTGGGCGATTTCCGCAATTTCATCCTCATCGGTTCTTTCCTGTAACAGGGTGATTGCCTCCGTCCGATCGGGTTCAGTTTCTTGGAGTTCACTGGTAGAACCAAAACGGCAACGCAGCAGCCCCACTGTCGTATTGTCATGACCATTGAGGAGGTTAGCCTGTTCGATCAAATTATTGCAAGCAACATCGAGGGGAATATCCCTAGTTAAGATCGGTTTGAGATGACTTTCCCAGATATAGTCAATCCGATCGTAGTCACTTAAGCCATCAGAACAGAGTAAAAACAGACAATCCTCATCGATAATAAAGCGCTGAATTCTGGGCAACAACACATTGGAAGGACGAGTGCCCAAAGCTTGGATCAAGGCACCGCCGTCGATTCTCTGGGTGGAATAGGGATAAAAACTATAGCCTAACACAGTCTCTCTAGTTGCCACATCGTCATCAGCCGTCACCTGATGGTAGCCACTGGCATTCATCCAGTAGGCGCGGCTATCCCCCACATGGACAATATAGACCTCATGGGGATGCTGCCCCTGGGGATGGGGTACCACTGCCATGACTAGGGTAGTACCCATGCGCTGCTGGGCTAGGCGTTGCTGTTGGTCATTGAGGGTGACAATTTGATCGTTAGCCACCCGCACAATTTTGTCTAACTGGGTGATAAAGGATTGGGCAGAGAAGGGAGATGTATCCGTTTCTACCTGATGCAGTAAGGTATTGAGCAGGCGCGTTAGGGTTTTGATCGTCATCGAGCTGGCTACTTCCCCCCCTTCGTGCCCCCCCAAACCGTCGCAAATAATCAGTACCCGATTGCGGAGGCTTTCTATCTGGGGTTGATCAACCATCGGATAGCAGGAATCTTCGTTATGCTCCCGCCTTGTCCCTACATCGGTATTGCTAGCAATTCTTACCCACATCGGATTTGCCTGGGATAGTTCCCCTGCCAACCGATCGAGGTAGTCTATTGCCCCATCTAGGTTGAGGCTGCCGTCCTGCAACCCATCAATGAGGGATGTTAAGGTTTCTTCTCCCCCCATTTCCAGGAGGGGACGCAGGCTATCCGCCAGGAGATGGAGTTCGGGATTAGCATCATCAACTTCTAGTTCTAGGATTTGTAACCAGACGTTATCTACCCTTATTTTTTCTAGGTCGAGGAGGGCACGACTAACATTGTGTTCTTGAAAGGGTTTCCAGAGTTTGCATATCTGCCAGACCCAATGGACTTGGCGCAGGGGTGAGGCATTGGCCCAACTGTCCAGGAGGGAAGGAAAGAGCCTGCCTTTTTCATCAAGGGGGGGATTTTGTAAAATTAAAATAGGGTCGTGGTCTTGGGGTTTGAGGAGGGCGTAGGGCTGGGGCAGATGGAGGGCATAGCGGGTCAGTTTGAGGTATTTAACTGCCAGTTCCGTCAGGTCTTCGGGCATTTCAGGCATACTGTACATCTTCGTATCCATCACAATCTGCCCTTCCACTACGCGGTAGCGGTTCTCGATTAGGGCACCAGGGGGATAGATTTCGTTGTTAAGCCCAACAGCCCAGAGAAACTGTTTAGGTATAACTGTTGGTTGATCTTCGGTTGTAAACATAATTTACCTGAACTGCCTGGACATGGCTAATTCATAGTTTATCCCAATATGGGTACCCGTGCTAGGATGGCGGTAGTTTTGACACTGAAGGCATGAAGGAACAGTTAAATGCTAGGGAGCAGCAGGTACTGTCGGCAATCGTGAACCGCTATGTGGCAACGGCGGAGCCTGTAGGCTCTAAGGTACTATCTGAGTCTTATACTCTCAATGCTAGTCCTGCGACTATTCGTGGGGTGATGCAAAATCTCGACCGATCGGGTTTACTGTACCAGCCCCATACTTCGGCGGGGCGGGTACCTTCGGAGTCTGGCTATCGGGTTTATGTGGATAATTTGTTGCCTCCTACGGGGGCCTTAAAGTTAGAGATGGAGCGGTTGATGGCTGCCCGCCTCAAGGGGGCTGGCAATGCTGAACAACTGCTAGAGCAGGTGGCGCAGTTACTTGCCCATCTCTGCGGTTGCATCGCCATTGTGACGATGCCGGGACGGATGCCCGATCGGGTGCGCCAGGTGCAGTTGGTGTCCCTCGATCAACAGCGGGCGTTGCTAATTTTGGTCACTAAGAATCTGCAGACAGACTCTGTGCCGGTGGAATTTTGCACTGACGTGGGGGATGGTCTGGTGATGTTGAATAACTTTTTGAATGAGAAGCTCCGCGATCGTTACTGTAATGCCCTGTTGCCCTTGGATTGGCAGGAAATTAGACATGGAGTGGAAGATTACATCCTGAGTTTAGAAAATTCCCTGGAGATGCTGGAGCGCTCTTTCCATCAGCCAGCTACGGTCAAGGTCAGCGGTCTAAAGGAGTTGTTGAAACAGCCAGAATTTACTCAGGTAGACCAACTGCAACCGGTAGTGGAATTTTTGGAAGGGGACAAGGAAAGGATCGTCCCCCTCCTACAGCCCCAAGGGGAGCATCCCACTGTGAAAATTGGCAAGGAGTTGGGGGTTCCCCCTGTGCAGCATTGCTCCCTCATTTCTAGTATGTACCGCCAGGATGATTGCCCGATCGGTTGGGTCGGCATTTTGGGACCGATGCGGCTCCCCTACGATCGGGGTATTGTGGCTGTAGAAACTGCCTGCGGTCAGGTGTCAGAGATATTATCAGGGAATTAGGCACTAGGCTCAAATACCAGCGCTACCCCATTTATGCAGTAGCGCTTGCCCGTGGGTTTGGGACCATCGTCAAATACATGCCCCAAGTGCCCGCCGCAGGTGGCGCAGTGGACTTCCACTCTGGTCATAAAGAAAGAACGATCGATGCTGGTGGCAATTGCTCCTTCGATCGGTTCAAAAAAGCTGGGCCAGCCGGTACCGCTGTTAAATTTACTCTCGGAACGGAATAGGGGGCTATTGCAACCGGCGCATCTGTAGATGCCTTTGCTGTAATTTTTATCGAGGGGGCTGGTGCCTGCCCGCTCTGTGCCGTGCTTTCTTAAAACTCGATAGGCTTCTGGGGTGAGAATTTTCTGCCATTCGGCATCGGTTTTGGTGACGGGGAAGACTTCTTTTGCCATAGGGTTAGTTTTTTTCTTCATTATAGCTCGATCGGGGTTCAGCCTATTTCCCCAGTAGTTTCACAATGCCAATCCCGCCAAAATATAAGCCTCCTACTGCTCCTGCTAATAGGGCTTGGGTGGTAGGATCGGTGGAGGGGGTTAAAACTCCTCCTAAAACTGCCGCCCCTAAAACTACATAGCGCCAACCGGTTAACATTTGACGAGAATCGACAATACCCAATAGTCCTAATAGAGCCTGAATGACGGGAATCTGAAAAGCTAACCCCGTGCCAAATAACAGCAATAATACAAATTCAAAGTACCGATCGATGGACCACAATTGTTCTACTACATCGCCGCCATAGCTAATAAAAAATCTTAACGCCGCCGGAATGAGGGCATAGTAAGCAAAGGCAATTCCTGCGACAAAAAGACTGCTAGAGCCAATTAAAATCGGTGTCACAACTCTTTTTTCTTCCCTGGTTAAACCGGGCAAAATAAATTTGACAATTTGGTAGACAATTACAGGCGCAGATAGTAACAACCCACTATAACCGGCAACTTTGACGGATACAAAGAAGTATTCCCCAGGTGCTAATTGCAGAAATTTAATGCCCTGGCAGGTAATTCCAACCAGGCAACGATCGATCGGGAAAAGAAAAAACAACCGATCGCGCCCACAACCACCGTTACGATTGCCACAAAAATGCGCATTCGTAATTCCTCTAAATGATCAAACAATGACATCTCGACATCATGTTCTCCCCTCCCAGTAAAAAGGCTGGACTCCGTTTCGATGGGGGTTATAGTTTCCAGATCAGTGGTCATATCAGCTTTAGTAAGGATGTTGTCATTCTAACGCGATCATCTGGGGCTGCAGAGTTTCTAAGGTCGTACCTCTAAAGTAGAATGCCAAAATCCGTTCGTAGCTCCAGCCCATTCTGCCTAGACGGTAGGAACCGGTCTGACTCATGCCTACCCCATGCCCCAAGCCGCCGCCGATAAATTTGTAGCCCAGGAGCTGTTTGCTCTCGTTGAATTGGGGTTCTAAATAGAATAGGGTGCTGTCTGGGGCATGGAAAGCATCACGGATTTCATCTTTCTCGATCGTGATTGTACCCCGATCGGTTTGTACCTCCATACGCAGGACTCTGCCGGAGGTGCTCCGATCGGTAATCTGTACTGCTTGAATTTGGCTAAACCGCGTCCTCGTATCCCCAGATTTAGCGAGGAAGTTTTTTAGAGTAGTGGTCATTTCGCCGAGGGAGCTAAATTTCTGCCAGCGGAAGGTGCGCCAGCCTTGTTCATTAAACCCTTCCTGGGTATTGACAAATTTACGAAAGTCACTTTCTGTGGATAGGTCTAGTTTTTGGGGCGGTTTGGTACTGTCAAACACGGCTCGCAGGTAGGGCCGATCGGTGCCGTCCCACAGGTCGTTATAGTTGGCGGTGATGCCGCCGGTGGTGGAAGAGTAGAGGGCATCGACTACTTTCCCTCCGTAGGTTAAAACTTTGCCCCTGGTCTCCCTAATGGCCCGATCGGCAAGGGGGCTGGTATTTTGTAATCCGGCATAAACCTGGCAGTGGGTGGTGGCACAGAGTTCATAGTCATCTACGGCAAAGCGGTGGCGATTGGCAAGAGCATAGGTACGGGCTAAAACCGCCTGGGCTTGAATGGCGCTATAGGGGGCTTGGTAGCCAATTTCATGGGGCACCACTCCCCGCAAATAGGTCTCGATCGGCACAAAATTGACCACTGTAAAGCTGCCGGAGGCATTGGGCTGGAGTCGGAAGCTACCGGCGTAGGGACTTTGATTGACGAGGGTTACGCTCTGCTGGGGCACAATATCGACATTTGTACCTTTGTAGGTGATACCGTTAACTTGCCAACTGAGCAGGGGGCGGCTAGAGAGGCGTTTGCGTTCGATTTGGGCGATATTATTACCCAAAAGGCGCAATTTGCCGATCAGTAGCTGTCTGGCGAGGGGATTATCGTAGTCAGACCGTTTTGCCCAGACTTGCCACCGATCGGGTTGGACGATTTCGGTATTGATGCCTAAATTCTGCCAGCGGTGGGCACTAGCTTGGGCATTTTCAAAGCTGCGATGGTAACTCAAAACCACCCTTTCTTCTACTTCCGGCTGGGCTAGTTTTTCTGGGACTACAGTAAAGCTGATCTGGTTGGTGACTAAAGTTTTCCCCTCAAAGCGCAGTTGTAATTGCTCCCCTGCTATAGTCACCGATCGGTAGGTTTAGAGCCAAAGCGCTGGATGATACCGACTTTTAGGATGGGGTTAGTTTCGGCGCTGACAGCACCGAGGGGCAGTAAACCTGCTAAACCCCAAGAAATGAGGATCGTTTTTACCATGGCAACTTAAAAATCGTAGCGACTACCATAGGAGTGGAGAATTTCGCGCCCCCGCCGAATTAGAGATTCTGAGCCTTCTAACAGTAATAGATATTGTCCCTGGCGTAAATAACTGCGGCACCGCGTCGATACGTGACTGCGATGGAAAAAACCGAACAACCATCCTCCTATTCCTGCCAAAATTGTCGTTGTGGTGAGAATGGCAACCATTAAACCGATCGTGACCAGCCAAACCGTTGCCATCACATAGATGCTGACAATGGCAATTACCAAAGCAATAAGCAAGCCCACCCTAAAACCAGACCACATCCCTGCCCAAGCAGTCTGGCGGGCAATTTGACCGGGGGGTCTCAAACAACTGAGATACTCCGGACTACTAAACCCTTCCCCCACTAACACCATATTCTCTGGAGAAATGCCGTGATTTTGTAAAAAGCAATAGGCATCGAAAGCAAGGTCCTCGTCAGGGAAAATAACGATCATTTGGGGGGGATTTTTAGGGCGCAGGAGGGGCATAGCTGGCAACACTCTGACTTTACTTTAGTCTACCCAGAAATTTGCAGTTGATTTTGCTTTGTCTCCACTAATTCTGCCAGTTTGTGGCGATAATTGATTACTTTTTCCAATAATTCCCATCGATGGGTTGCTAAAATTTGCACTGCTAGCAAACCGGCATTGGTGCTGTTGTCGATGGCAACGGTGGCGACGGGAATACCCTTGGGCATTTGCACGATGGAGTAGAGGGCATCCATACCCTGGAGTTTAGTCACCGCCACGGGTACACCAATCACTGGCAGGGGGGTCAAAGATGCCACCATGCCTGGCAGGTGCGCAGCCCCGCCAGCTCCAGCAATAATTACTTTGATACCCCTAGTATGAGCTGTTTTAGCGAACTCTACCATCCGATCGGGGGTACGGTGGGCAGACACTATTTTCACCTCGAAGGGAATGGCAAATTCGCGGCAAATATCAATAGCACCGGTCATAGTGGGCAGGTCGGAATCGCTGCCCATAATAATACTAATGAGGGGATTTTCTGGTGTCATAGGTTAATGGGATTTAGCTTTTTGTTTGCCTTTAGTCTTGGCTTTTTTAGCTGCTGCTTTAGCTGCCTCTTCTGCTTCGATGCGCTCCTGTTCTTTCTTTTCTAAATAATAGTTATAGTCACCGGCATAGACAACTAATTCTCCATCCCTAATTTCCACAATTTTATTGGCTACTTGGGAAATAAAATAACGATCGTGGGACACAATTGCCACAGTACCGTCATATTCCTTGAGGGCACTTTCTAGCATTTCTTTGGCTGGTATATCGAGGTGATTAGTAGGCTCATCTAAAATCAAGAAATTAACCGGTTGCAATAACATTTTTGCCAGAGCAAGACGGGCTTTTTCTCCCCCGCTAATCGTTTCTACTTTCTTAAATACGGTATCGCCGCTAAAGAGAAATTGTCCTAAAAGGGTACGTACTTCTTCATTGGTGAGCTTAGGAAAGTCATCGTGAATTGTACTAAAAACAGTCTTCTGCAAGTCTAAGGCTTCTGCTTGGTTTTGTTCAAAATAACCTATCAGTACATTGTGCCCATGTACAATTTCGCCGTCATTGGGTTCTTCCCTGCCCACGATTAGTCGCAGTAGGGTGGATTTGCCTGCACCATTGGGACCGAGAAATGCAACCCGATCGCCCCGTTCTAGTTCTAAATTTGCCCCTAAAAATAGAATTTTGTCCCCGTAGGCATGGGTCAAGTTTTTAATTTCTACTGTAAATCTGCCACTGCGGGGTGCAGGCGGGAAGCGGAATTTGAGAGTGCGCACGCCCTTGTCGGGAGACTCAATCCGATCGATTTTTTCTAATTGCTTTTCCCTACTTTTTGCCTGGGTGCTACGGGTGGCACTGGCGCGGAATCGATCGACAAAAGCCTGTTGTTTTTCGATAAATTTCTGCTGGCGTTCAAAGGCACTTAATTGGGCATCAAAGTTCTCCGCTTTTTGAGCTAGATAACTAGAATAATTACCTAAATAACAGGTAGAAACTCCCCGCTCCGTTTCCACGATTTGATTACAGAGCCGGTCTAAAAATTCCCGATCGTGGGAGACAATTACCATCGGTGTTGTTAGAGATTTTAGGTATTTTTCTAGCCACTCGATCGTTTCCAAGTCGAGATGATTCGTCGGTTCATCTAGTAACAGAATGTCCGGCTCCTGCAACAAAATCTTACCCAGACCCATCCGCATCTGCCAACCGCCACTAAACTGGTCTACGGTACGTTCTGCATCTTCAGGACTGAAACCTAAATCCGGCAGAATTTTGTCAATTTTACTTTCGAGGGCATAACCTTCTAAAGCCTCAAATCGGCGTTGTAACTTGTCCATTTGTTTTAACAATGGCTCGTATTCCTGATCGGGTTGCAGGTGTTCTAATTGATGATGAACTAGGGCTAGTTCCTGTTGAATTTTACTTGCTTCGGCAAACACCTGCCACAATTCCTGTTTTACCGTCCGATGGGGATCGACTTCAAACTCCTGATTGAGATAGGCAATTTTTAGGCTGGTAGGACGAATAATCTTACCCGCGGTCGGTTCAATTTCGCCCTTAATAATCTTGAGTTGGGTTGATTTACCAGCCCCATTTACCCCGACTAAACCAATGCGATCGCCAGGCTTTACTTCCCAGTTGATGTCTTTGAGCACTTCCCCGGTGGGATAAATTTTTTGGATATGTTCGAGGCGTAACATAGGGAGGTAAGTTAAAAATTTGTAACAACAATCTTACCCCAATCGGTCTTAATTTGTATCAACAGGACTTACGTTGCTTTTTCTGCAACCCTCACCCTAGTCCTCTGCCAAAAAGGGAGAGGGTACCCCACAGCGGGGAAAAGGGAGGGAGGGATGAGGGGCAATTTTGCTTGGCGTAAGTCCTATGAATTCTAAGATTATTGAGTTTAGATTATAAATTATCGGAATTACTACTATTTTGATACTTGCCAACTTTAATGTATCTTCTAAATTTATCAGCAATACCCTCGATCGATCTTTTTAATTCCTTTTGGTGTAACCATCCGGTATAACCGGCGTAGATGCACCGATCGAGTTGATTACCTACATAAATATGACAGATGCCCAGCGGATCGTACCACTGTTTTAAGGTAAGTCCTTGTTCAAATTGATAAACTACTTTTGATCGTCTAAAATTACGCCAATGTGCGTCAATTATACCGGGTATTGATCGCAGATAATCAATTAGTTGTTGTTGTAAATTACGATCGAGGGGGGTAACAATCGCATGGTACCAAAACTCTTGAATTGCCCTAATGACCCTATCATCAAAGCGCAAATCAGGATGAAAAATATCTGGAAAACTCTGCCACTGACAATAATTAAATTGGGTCGCTCCGATCGTGACCACGCCGTCACTACCGCCATCTAAGTCACCGGCAATACTCAGAGTAGGAATTTGGGCAGCAACAATTTCGGCGATGGGGCGGCGGTTAATTCCCAAGTCCCTCGCCACTCCTAAGCCCAGGCTGAGGGGATCAATGATTCTACCTAGTTCAGCCCCACCCACGGGGGAACCCAGTAAAACCAGGCTTTCCACCCGATCGCGCCATTGGGGAAACCGATGGAGCAATTCCAGCCAGATTAAGCCGCCCATGGAATGTCCTACAATCCGCCAGGGGCGGTCTGGATAATGCAGAAGTTGGGTTTCGGCACTCTGTCTTACTTGTTCAATGAGGGGAGCCATACGCCACCAAGTGCGCCACCAGCCTAAGTTAGGAGCTATGGTATCGGTGGGATTTACCCCCAAAAGTCGGGCACAACGTAGCATCCCGTAGTGGTTATCTGCCCACCCATGTTGGACGAATAAAAGGAACTTCTCCACGATCGTGTTATATTTTTGTGGCTAAAACCAATATATTAACAAACAGAATAATCTTGAAACTGTCTTACTAAAATTTAGATGAATAGTCTCTTAAACGGTCTTTGTCTACTTTTACCCCTGAATAACATTCTATCTGCAGTTTTAGGTCTGATATGTATTCTGTTATTTGTCATCTTAGTAGTAAAAAGAAAGATAAATTTAATTAAAGAAAATTTGCTTAGGTTTATTATTTGGGGTATTTTTTGTCTATGGATCTGCGCTAATACAGTTTTTGCCTACGACCGATCGGTGGCTTTGCTTGGTTTGTTAGATTATCTTCCTTTTGTTTTATTTGGTTTTATGGTTAGTCATTTAGGAAAAACAGTAGAACAGCAGGAACAAATCGCCCAAAATTTAATTGTCGGTAGTATTCCCGTTAGTCTGTTTGGATTATTTCAGGTTATATTTAATCGTCCTGATCTGCAATTACCCAGATTATTTTCCAGCTATGTTATTCCTTTAGGTAAAAGTCCTGACGGCAGAATTTTATCTCTGTTTGGTCATTTTAACGAACTGGGAATGTTTATTGTCATGATATTGCCTTTGATGATCTACAAGATCGTGATGAAAAAAGATGATTCTCGATGGGTCAGTGTCATTGCTTTACCGATCGGTCTTTTAGTCTTATACTTTAGCGGTTCCCGCAATGCTTGGGCTGTTGCCACGATCGGGATGATGATAATGGCAATTTACTATCGGTTTTGGTTGGGCTTAATCGCTCTTGTAACTTTAGGTCTTAGTCTTGTCAGTGCGGTATGGTTGCCTTTTGCCAGTGGTTTGCGTATCTTTTTCCCTGCTTCTTTAATTGAAAGATTGTTGAGTACCTTTGATCCGCAAAAGACGGATTTTTTTTCTACAGCTTCTCGTTGGCACGCTTGGCAGGTAGCGATAGATTTGATTGCCCAAAGACCGATCGTGGGTTGGGGATTGCGCAACTTTACCATCGTTGCCCAAGCTCAACAACAAGAACTGTTTGGTTTACCCCATACCCATAATCTTTATCTGTCAATCGCTGTGGGGGCGGGTTTACCAGGTTTGGTACTATTTTTGACGGGTATCTTTTACGCTGTGAAAACGAAAGATGAACAACATCCCCTCAGATTTATGTTTCAATCTAGTCTGGGCTTATTTTTATTGTCTTCTTTGATCGATATTACTTTGTATGAACCCCGTATCAGTTTATTGTTTTGGCTTTTAGTAGGAATTTTAACTGCATGAATTTAGACTTCTTTCCTATAAAACTAACAAACGATCGGCTTGTCTTTTTAGTGAAGATAGCTTCTGGCTGGGGAGAAATTGCCCCCTTATCCATGAATAAAGAACTTTATGACAGAATTGTCGCAACTTTAACACAACTAAAACAAGAATTAAAACCGATCGATATTTTTAGTTTAGAACAAATCCCTTTGTTTTTAACTGGTTTTGATTGTTTCGTTAGATACGGTGTGGAACAAGCCCTCTTACATGATTTAGCAAATAGAAGGGGGCAATCCCTAGCTCAACTGTTATGTAAAACAAATAAACCCAAGCATAATCTAAAAATCAACGCTCTGATTTCCAGGGTTTCACCCCAGGCAGCAGGGATAATGACAGATAAACTGATCGGTCAGGGTTATACAAATATAAAAATTAAGGTCGGTAGTGCTGATATAAAGGAAGACATCGAGCGAGTGCAAACAGTCAGACAAAGAGCAGGAAACAGGATCAGTATTCATTTAGATGCCAACGGCGCCTGGCAGAAAAATAACGTGATTCACAATTTATCTTTGTTATCTCCTTTTATGATTGACTACATCGAACAGCCCGTCAAGACTTTAGCAGAGCTGGCATGGTTGAATGATCGTAGTCCCATACCTGTGGCAGTGGATGAAGCAGTAACATCCCTAGCAGAACTGCAGATGGCGATCAAACTCTGTTGTTGCAATATATTTGTAATAAAGCCAGCATTTTGGGGAGGCATCTTACCCGCGCGGGCAGGGCTAGAACTAGCTTTAAGTCAGGGGCGATCGGTGGTGTTGACGGGCACTTTAGAAGGCGCGATCGGGCGCTGGGGCGTGTATGAACTGGGGCGTGCCTACTCCCTCGATCGGGCTTGCGGATTAACGGGGTTCGATTACGCTGATGCTGGGTTAGACTATACTTCCCTTGGTATTACAGCGGAATTATGGCGCTAAGTGTTGCCCAGGTTTTAGTTGATTGCCCGGGTATTGAAGATTTGCTCACCTACAGCGTGCCCGACGATGTAGCGATCGCTGTAGGCGATATTGTCACAGTGCCTCTGGGTAAGCGTTTCGTCAGCGGGCTAGTGATGGAATTGACGACAAGCGAGTCGAACTTCCCTAGTTCCTTGCGCCCGATCGAGTCCTGCATTAGTACCTCCATTCTGCCCCCTAACTATTGGGAATTACTTCAATTTACTAGCGATTATTATTGCACACCATTGCTACAGACGGTGAGGGTAGCATTACCACCTAAATTACTTGACCAGTCTGATTACCGTGTAAAACTGAAGCAGGAATCAGTCCCCGTACCTTTGTCAGCTAATGGTCAAAGAGTTTTTGATTTTCTATCGTTTTACAAGAAAGGAGTAAGTAGGCGTTATCTCTTACAAAAGCTACCGGAAATTGGCACCAAAGGGCTAAAAGAACTACAAAAAAAAGACCTAGTGGAACTCTTCTACGATTTACCCCAAAAGATTAAACCCCAGACAGAATCGATCGTTACTTTAGTTACGCTGCCGGATGCGGGCTTAACAGCAAGACAAAGGGAAGTTCTCCTTGTTTTAGAAAGACTAGGAGGAGAGACTAAAAGAAGCGAACTACTAAAACAAGCTAAGACTACCTACTCTACTGTCGGGCAATTAGCCAAGTTGGGCTATATCGCCATTGAAGATAGAGAAGTATTACGCTTTGGTCATTTGCCCGCTCAAATTCCAGACCAACCCAAACAACTAAATAAAGAACAACAGTCAGCTCTAGCGCAAATTATTACTCACCTAGATAAACCACAAACGATTCTCTTAGAAGGAGTAACAGGTTCTGGTAAAACAGAAGTCTATCTGCAAGCGATCGCTAAAGTGTTAGAAAAACAACAATCTGCCCTCGTTTTAGTACCAGAAATAGGTCTAACTCCCCAACTCACCGATCGGTTTTGTCATCGTTTTGGCACCGATCGGGTTTTAATTTATCATAGTCGACTGTCAGAGGGAGAAAGATTTGATACTTGGCGTTATCTTTTACTAGGAGAAGCAAAGATTATCATCGGCACAAGGTCAGCCGTCTTTTTGCCCGTTTTACATTTAGGTATGATTATCTTAGATGAAGAACATGATCCTAGTTTCAAACAAGACCAGCCCCAGCCCTGCTACCATGCCCGCACGATCGCTCAATGGCGTAGTCGTACCGATCGTTGTCCCCTAGTTTTAGGTTCTGCTACTCCCTGCGCTGAAACTATCTCCCAGAAAGACGTTCTCCGTCTTACTCTCCCCCATCGCATCGGCAATCGTCCCCTTCCTGCCGTCACGATCGTGGATATGCGGCAGGAATTTAATCAGGGGAACCGCACTTTGTTTAGTCGTTGTTTACAAACTGCGATCGAAACCATGAAAAAAATGATAAACAAGGGATTTTGTTTGTTCCCCGTCGGGGGCATAGCACCTTTGTCAGTTGTCGCAGTTGTGGTTATGTCGTCATGTGTCCCCATTGTGATGTGTCGTTAGCTTATCATCTAACTGCTGATTTTCCCCAAGGGCAATTGATCTGTCATTATTGTAATTTTCGCCAGATGCAACCTCAAGAATGCCCCCAGTGCGGCTCCAGAGCCTTTCGTTATTTTGGTAGTGGCACCCAAAGAGTCACAGAAGAAATAGCTAAACTTTTCCCTCATATCAGGACTTTAAGATTTGATAGTGATACCACGCGCAACAAAGACCAACATCGTCATTTAATCGCGCAATTTCAGCAAGGAAAAGCTGACCTTTTAATCGGTACACAAATGATCACAAAAGGTATTGACATACCACAAGTTACTCTGGTAGGAGTGTTAGCTGCCGATAGTTTACTCCATTTGTCTGACTACAGAGCCAGTGAAAGAGCCTTGCAACTCTTACAACAGGTGGCAGGCAGAGCCGGTAGAGGTGACGATCCTGGTCGAGTAATCATTCAAACCTATGCCGTTGAACATCCAGTCATAGAGGCAATTACTAAATATGAATACCGATCGTTTATGAGTGAAGAACTAAAACACCGATCGTCTTTCAATTATCCGCCCCAATGTCAGATGGCATTGATCCATCTTAGTAGTTTGGAACCAGTGCGTTTAGAACAAGAAGCGCAACAGTTGGCTAGTCATTTACAAGCACAAAACCATTGGGAAGTCCTGGGGGCGGCTCCTGCCCAGATTCCCAGGCTAGCAAATCGTTACCGTTGGCAGATATTGCTGAAGTCTCCTATTCCCGCGGAGGTGAAGTTCCCTTCTTTAGGGGAACTACGCGGTTATGTTAAAGATAAAAATATTAAAATCACGATCGATGTCGATCCAATTCACATCCTCTGAATAAAGGCGCCGACTGCTCATGCCAACACTGGTTGCAGACAATTTTGTAAAGTTTGCAGCAAATCCCCTTCTAAAAACGGCTTGGTAAGATAACCACTTGCTCCCAAAAGCTGGGCGATACCGCGATGCCGCTCCCCACTGCGGGAAGTCAGCATGATCACCGGCAACCGATCGGGGGGATATTCTTTGCGACAATTAGTTA
Organism: Cyanobacteria bacterium M5B4; assembly: GCA_002861535.1. Classification (GTDB taxonomy): domain Bacteria; phylum Cyanobacteriota; class Cyanobacteriia; order Pseudanabaenales; family Pseudanabaenaceae; genus M5B4. Next base: position 20,986 of record PHFO01000016.1, read on the forward strand.
GAAACTCAAACCCATTCATCACTGGCATTTCCACGTCACAGAAGACAGCTTTAATGGAATGCTCTTTGAGTTTTGCGAGGGCTTCCCTGCCATCACTGGCTTGGATGACTTCATAACCCGATCGGGCGAGGGTGAGCGCCAGGGTCTGCCGCGCCGTCAGGGAGTCATCTACTACTAGGATGGTAGTGACATCAAAGGACGGCGACTGCGCTTCTATCGTGGGGATAGCCGGACTAGCCTGGCTTTCCAGCCACTGACCAATCAGTGCCGTAGCGTCAATTACCGGCACCAGAGAACCATCCCCCAAGATTGTGCAACCGTAGAGATACTTGGGTGGAGTAATGACGGGGCTAAAGGGTTTAATCACCAATTCCTGCTCGGTCACGATCTCCTCAGCGGCTAGAGCCACCATGCGGTTCCCCAACGCCATCAATAATAGGGGTACGGTTTCCTCTGGCAGTTCCATGCCCGTTTGCAGCTTGCTGGTGGCGGCAGGGAGGGGGTAATGATTGCTAAACAAAACACTGGGATAAATGGGCACTAAGCCCCGTTCGTAGCGATAGAAATCCTTGCCCCACACAGTCTCGATCTCCGATCGGGGCGTAGAGATAACTGAAACCAGGGAGTCCACCGGCACCGCCATCAGTCTGCCGTTGAGTCGTACTACTAATAATTTGCTGATAGTCAGAGTTAGGGGCAGGCGCAGGGTAAACACTGTCCCTTTACCTAACTCCGACTCGATCGTGATATTTCCCTTCAATGCCTGCACCTGGGACAACACTGCTCCCATGCCCATCCCCCGCCCTGATAGATCAGTCACCTTATCGGCGGTGGAAAAGTCCGGCGCAAATAAAAATTCATAGATTTCCTGCTGAGTTAGATCACGGGCTTTTTCGGGGGTGACTAAGCCTCGCTCGATCGCTTTTTGGATTACCTTTTGGGGATCAATGCCACCGCCATCGTCATGAACCTCAATAAAAGTCTGGTTGCCACGATGATAAGCGCGAATCTCGATCGTGCCCTCTGCCTCCTTACCGCGGGCAATTCTTTCTTCTGGGGAGGGCTCAATTCCATGATCAAAGGCATTGCGCACCAGATGGACGAGGGGGTCGTAGAGTTTTTCCAAAATTTGCTTATCTACCAGGGTATTAGCGCCCACTACCTTGGCATTGACCGCCTTTTTATACTTCAAAGATAGGTCTCTGACCATGCGCGGGAACCGATTCAAAATATCTCCTAAGGGTATCATCCGCGCCCAGAGTAGATCATCCCGGAGTTGTTTGAGGGTCTGTTGTTTTTTCCGTTGGATATTTTTTGACTGCTGGGCTACAAGGGTAATGTCTTGTACCTTTTCTCCCATTTGGGCGATCTCTTCGATCGATTCTTGGATCATCGTATAGAGAGGGCTGTAGTAGTCCATTTGCAGGGGGTCAAACTCGCTAGGGCTGGACTGGAGGGCATTGCGCACTTGGATTTTTTGGCTCTGGTCTAACCAAGTCTGCAGGTTACGATTCAATCGTTCAAATAAAGTGAAGCGCTCTTGTAGTTGTTTAACTGTGTTTTGTAGTTGTTGTAATTGCAGTTCGGAGGCGTTTTCTTCAGTTACAAGCTCACCGACTAAGTTATTCAGTCTTTCTAAACGCTGGAGGTCTACCCTAATTACCTCTGTCATTGCAGGGGCAGGGATTATTTTTTCCTTTGTCTTGTTTTTGCTAGTTTGGGGAGCTTGAATGGTTGTATCGATCTCTGCAACAGGAGTGTTACTATTTTCTTCTTTTTCTTGATTGACCAGTTCAACGAATTCTTCTGTTGACCAACCACTTAAATCTTCGGTGATGTCTTCATTTTCTCCTAAAGGCACGATCGGGGGCATCAAATCTTCTGACAACCAGCCACTCAAATCATCGTTAATGTCTTCCTTGAGTGGGGAAGAGGTTTTTTCTGTATCTAACGCCCAGTTGGTATAATCGTCTTCTTCCTCTGGGGGATTAAAAATCGATAGTTCTTGTTCTGGTTCTATTAAAGATAAACTGTCTTCTACTGGGAGTTCTTCTACCGGTAAAACATCCTCTGTTTCATTGCTAAGAAATAGAGAATCATGCCAGACTGATTCCTGATTTCCCTGGGTCCAAAGGGCTAGGGCGGGGTTGAGAGTCCCCCCCTGTTCCCGATCGCCTGCTAATACTTGAGCCTGCGCCTCTTGGAAATTAGCCAGGGCAAGGGGAGCAATCTGGTCTAGCGCTTCGGGATGGTTGTTGAGGGCTGTTAAAACCGATCGGGCGACCTGGGTAAACCCTGGTAAATTTAATAACTCGCCAATGCCCGCGAACACCTCCGCCTGGGCACGAAACTCCCCTAATACCTCTGCTTGGGGGTCATCCAAAACAGTCCGCAACCGATCGATGCCCTGTTGTACATCGCCACTAAACACCACCTGGGCAATGTCAATCCCTAGCTCCTGGGCAGTGGGCAGCGCATTGTCTACATTGTGTAAACTATCGCCCAATAGCGCCTCTAGGGTGGCAAATATAGGCTCGGCGTGGGCAAGGGCTGCTTCCTGGTCATAGCTCCCTGTCTCAATTTGCTCTAGGAGGGGCGTGCGCAAGGCATCAAAGGCACAGAGTAGCAATTCTTCCATGTCCCGATCGATGCCCTGGTTCCAGTTGTACAAAGCGCGAAACACATCTTCAAGTTTGTGGGCAATTTCCTTGATGCCCTCTAATTCGACGCTGGCAGCTCCTCCCTTGATGGAATGCGCTGCCCGCATGATTTGATGGACATTGGCAGTACTTTGATCTTCCCTGAGGGTAAGCAGTCCCGTCTCGATCGCGTGTAAAAATTCCGGCGCTTCTTGGCAAAAATATTGGTAAGCCTGGTCGCGGACTTCTGCATTTAGTGCCATCGATCGTTCCTCAGATCATTCTGTACTCTGTAATATAGCAGTATTCAGGTGGTTTGACGGCGATTTTGCGCCATCAATTCGATAAACTGAGCAAACAAATAATCGGCATCGTGGGGACCAGGACTAGCTTCGGGATGGTATTGCACAGAAAAAATCGGCAACTTTGTATGGGCAAGGGCTGCCACTGTACCATCGTTGAGGTTGAGGCGGGTAATTTGTGTGTCTTGGGGATCAAAACTATCCCCCTTAAGGGCAAAGCCATGATTTTGGCTGGTAATTTCTACAGTTTCTTCTAGACCGCAGGGGTGATTTAAGCCCCGATGCCCGAACTTGAGCTTATAGGTACTGCCCCCTAGAGCCAGTCCTAAAATTTGATGCCCCAAACAAATACCAAACAGGGGTTTTTGGCTCTCAAGTAAGGACTTCGCCGTCTTGATGCCAACTTCCACGGCAGCGGGGTCTCCTGGTCCATTGGAAAGAAAAATGCCATCGGGGTTATAGGACAAAATCACCTCTACGGGGGTATCCGCAGGCACGACAATGACGCGACAGCCATAGCTGACCAAGCGTCTGAGGATATTGCGTTTAATGCCAAAATCGATCGCTACGACCACAAACCGCCCTGGTTGGGGATTGCCGTACTGCCAAGCAGGAAGAGTGGGTTCTTGCCATTCATAAATCTTGGTGGTGGAAACTGCCTGGGCTAAATTTAAGCCTTCCATGGGCGGCAGCGATCGGATTTGTTCTAAAAGTGCCTCAGTTTCTAAAATTTCCGTGGAAATTGCCCCATTCATCGCCCCTGCCGATCGTAATTTTCTGGTCAGGGCACGGGTATCGACCCCACCGATAGCGATGATTTGGTTGGCTTTGAGATAGTCGGGCAAAGACTGCTCCGATCGCCAACTACTAGGAGTAAACGTGACATTCCGCGCAATTACTCCCTTCACCTGGGGACGATCGGACTCCTGGTCTTCGTGATTGACTCCCGTATTGCCCAATTCTGGACAGGTAAAAGTGACAATCTGCCCCGTGTAACTAGGATCGGTCAAAACTTCTTGATAGCCCGTCATGCCTGTGTTAAAAACCACTTCCCCGATTGCGGTGCCTAGTGCCCCAAAACTAAACCCCCTATAGGTAGTGCCATCAGCTAAAACTAACACCGCCTTTGACTTAACCACCTCGAGCCTCCTTCCTACGTAACCAGATCAGATTTTAGCCCTTGGTCAACCCCAAGAATGTAAATCCTGACACCACTGCCCACTTTCTTAAGGAACTGCAAAATTTGGGATTTATAACTGCTAGTTAACTTTGTCTTTACCCCAGCTTAACCTTTTGGGTCTATCTTTAATTAATAGCAGTGTTAAACGTTTGGTACTGACTCGGGTTAACCCCGATCGGTTCCAGGCGCTAACCATTTAATCCTATAAAACTCCCATTTTGAGAGGAAACTTCATGTCCAATGTATCCCGCAGGCAGCTACTCACGTTTTTTGGCGTAGGTGTAGGTACTGCTGTATTGTCCGATGTAGTGGGTGAACAATTTTTCGGCGCTGCTGCTCAATCTGTAAGCGGCTTAAATCACACCCCTGTGCGTTTACCTAGCCCTCTACCCATCTATCGTACTACCAACAGCTTCTTGGCTACCGGTTTTAATGGACAAGGGAGAACCCTTGAACCTTCCTCCGATGGTCGCTTAGATGCTTATACTGTTTTAGATGATTTAGTTATCCCCCCTGAATTTGAGTACTACACGATCGTGGGCTGGGGCGATCGGGTATTTCCTAACACCGATGAGTACTTTGGTTTTAACTGCGACTTCAACGGCTATATCCCCATCAATGGCAACCGCGAAGGTTGGCTAGTTACAAACCACGAGTATGTAAGCTATCCCTTCTCTCCCCTGTGCCCTGGAACTTCAGCAGATGTTAACAGACCCGAATTTCCTGATTCCTTCCAGCCCGTAATTGGTTTTGCTCTGCCCCGGGCGGCTAACATCAATGCCCTCAGCCCTGCCGATCAATTACTGATTCAAGGGGAATTTGGCTACAACCAAGGTGCTTCTGTGGTTCGCATTCGCCGCAACAACAGCGGCAAATTTGAGCCAGTCCAAGACCCTCTAAACCGCCGCTATCACCTCCTTTCTGGTTTGGCCATCAACGCTGAGCGTACTGACAGCTATCGCACTGTTACCTCCTGGGGAAGCCGTAGCTATCAACAGGGCGATCGGAACTTCCTGATCGGTACTGGTCCAGCGGTACGCGACGTATTTGAAGGGGTAAATGCCGATGGTTTAGGCAACCGCATCATTGGTACGGGCTTCAATTGCTCTGGTGGTGTTACTCCCTGGGGAACTGTTTTAAGCTGCGAAGAAAACTTCCAAGCTAGTACCACCTTCTTCAACGGTGTGCAAGAAGATGTCAAACCCAATGGTTCCCAGTTGAACTACCTCAACCTCACGCCTAACCCTGCTACTGGTACTGTATTTGGCTTGGTAGGCGAAAAATACGGCTGGGTCGTAGAAATTGATCCCGCCGATCCTAACTTCCGTGCCCGTAAGCATACTGCCCTGGGTCGCTACCGTTGGGAAAACATTACTCTCCGTGCTGAAGCTAACCAAAAACTCGTGGGTTACATGGGTTGCGATCGTCGTGGCGGTCACGTCTACAAGTATGTTTCTCGCAACAATGTTATTAACCCCACAGACAAGGCAAACACCCGCCTGCTAGAAGATGGAGTTCTCTATGTAGCTCGGTTTGAGCCGGATGGTAGCGGTCGTTGGATTCCCCTCGTTTTGGATACTCCGACTGACCCTCTGCGCCCCTCGGAGCTGTCTCAGGTGCCCTTTGAGTCTGGGTTGTTTAGTGCCACTGCTACCCTCAATTTGGGTCGCACGCGTCTGCCCCGCCGCAATGGCATTGCTGGTCAAACGATCGATGGTGGTCCTTTCATTTGTGAGCGCGGTGCTTCGGAAAATGCGGCTTTTGTCACTGGGCCTACAGGCTATCTAGGCAAGCGCCTCCGCGACTTCTACACTTCCTTGGGTGCAATTTTAGTAGATGCCCACTTGGCGGGTAACCTAGTTGGTGGTACTCCTGCGGCTCGTCCTGAAGACCTGGAAATCAACCCCCGCAACCCCCGCGAAGTATTTATTGCCTTTACCGATGCGGCTCCTGGCAGCGATGGCTACCCTGACTCTCGTATCTTTAATGTAGCCAAGCTAACCAGGGATGTACGCGGGCAGCAACAGTCTGGTGGTCTGTACAAGCTCATTGAGGACTCTGCTGATGGTACTGGTTTGACCTTCCGCTGGGAGCGCTTCCAGCAGGGGGGAGAAGTAGGCTCCTTTGGTGGTGCTGGCTTTTCTAACGTCGATAACCTCGCCTTTGATGACAAGGGCAATATCTGGGGTGTGATCGATATGTCTACCAGCCAGCACAATGGTTTTGGTTCTGGTGCTGCTAATAATCCTAGAACCATTGACCGTAGCGCTGTGGGGGATGTTTCGTCCTACGTTGGCGTATTTGGTAACAACTGGATATTCTATATTCCCACCAGTGGTCCTAATGCCGGTCAGGTAGTTCCCTTTGGTTATGGTCCTCCCCGGTCTGAGTGTACTGGTCCTTTCTTTGTGGGTGATACCTTCCTGTTGTCTGTACAGCACCCCGGCGAAGATGAACCCTATGCTCCTGCCAAGACCCTAACTCGTACGATTCCTATGCTTGACCTGTTTGGTAATGTGTTCAACCAAACTCGTACCGTCAGTCGCGGTAGTACCTGGCCTCGTACCCGTAACTTGAATGTGGCTCGCCCCACGGTAGTCGGTATTCGTCGTAAGGGTAGCAATAACATCAACGGTTCCTTCTTGGGCTAATTAGATTAGTTTAGTTTTACTTGACCTGCCCACCGATCGGTGGGCAGTTTTTTATGGGCAAAAAAATCCCCGTAGTGGGGATGGTAATTCACAAAGACTAAAAACAGGACTTACGTTGCTTTTTGCT
>PHFO01000017.1 GCA_002861535.1 Cyanobacteria bacterium M5B4
CTAACATCCTGGATTGCCCATATAATAGTTTTCTGTGTTCAACTTTGTTATGACAACAGTAGTAGTCGGACTTTCTGGTGGTGTTGATAGCTCTGTAGCAGCCGCGTTATTACACGATCGGGGCTATCAGGTGTTTGGACTGACCTTTTGGCTGATGCAGGGAAAAGGGCAATGTTGTTCTGAAGGTTTAGTAGATGCGACTCGAATTTGTGACCAACTTGGCATTAGCCATGACATCGTAGACAGTAGGGCAACTTTCCAAGAAAACATTGTCGATTATTTGGTCAGTGGCTACTCCCAGGGGGTTACGCCCCTGCCCTGTTCCCGTTGTAATAAGGCGGTTAAATTTGTGCCCATGCTGGAATACGCCGATCGCCATGGGATCGATAAAATTGCCACGGGACACTACTGCCGCCTTAACTACAATCCTGCCACCGATCGGTATGAATTGCGCCGCGCTGTCGATCGCAGTAAGGATCAATCCTACTTTTTATACGAAGTTCCCCAAACTTCCCTGAGTCGGTGCCTATTCCCTCTGGGAGAGTTGACGAAAACAGAAACACGCCAAATCGCCCAATCTTTGGGTCTGGCCACTGCCGATAAGCCCGATAGTCAAGACCTCTGTCTGATTGAAGCCCACGGCTCCATGGCAGAATTTCTCAACAAATATATCTACGGCACCAAGGGGCAAATTGTCGATCGGGCGGGCAATGTCCTGGGAGAACATGAGGGCATCCATCACTACACGATCGGGCAAAGGAAAGGGCTAGGGATTGCCCATCCCCACCCCCTCTATGTTTTAGGAATTGATCCGGTACGGAATCAGGTAATTGTCGGTAGCAGACTAGAAGCAGAGCAGTCCCGCTGTCGAGTAACCAATATTAACTGGGTGTCCCAAGCGCCTACATCGGAGCCTTTCCGCGCTGAGGTGCAAATTCGCTACCGTTCCTTGCCCTCTGTTGCTACCCTGATTCCCCAACCCGACGCTGACATAGAAGTTATATTTGATGAACCCCAGTTTGGCATCACCCCAGGACAGGCAGCAGTGTGGTATGCAGGGGATATTTTGGGGGGGGGCGGTATCATCAAAGCCCTGTCAGTATAACTTTGTCTCCTACTTTTAAGCCGAGCGGCTCGATCGTGCCGGCACGAAATTCTAGTACCAAATCCCCTACTACTCCCTTGGCGGGATAGATGGGGCAGGGGTCAGAGCTACAGGGGGGCACATTAGCCTCGATCGCTCTGACTATGCCCCGTTCCAAAAACACCATGTCGAGGGGCATAGGCGTATTAAACATCCAAAACGCCAGGGGACGGGGGGCATCATAGGGAAAAGCCATCCCCCGATCGGGTTCCAGGCGGGGGCGAAACATCAACCCCTTCGCCTGTTGCTGGGGGGTGCGGGCTACTTCTAATTGAAACTTTTTCCCCTTGATTGTTGCGGTGGCACTGAGGGGCAAAAATTGGGCACGTTCCCGATCGACTACCGGCGCTTGCCCCACCACAGGCTTACATCCCCATACCGATAGCATAATTGCTAACAAAATAAAGGATAAAGGTATGTCACAATTTTTATAGGTCTTGCCAGTCATCATAAATATGTCTCCACCGCTCCATGTTGCATTGGTCTGGCATCATCACCAGTTTGTATTCCGCGATACCCCGATCGGGAAATATCGCCAGCCCTGGACGAGGCTCTACAGCATTAAGGACTATCTCATTTTCTTAGAGCAAGCCGAGCTTTACCCCGCCCTTCGTCAAACTATCAACATTTTACCTGCTACTATTCTGCAGTTACAAGATTATGCCCTGGGCACGGGCTTCGACCCCCTCTTAGAACTGCTCCTCTCTCCTGATTTTAGTCCCCATCAGCGCCGAGTCATCCTAGAGAGATGTTTTGATGCCTATCCTACTACCCTTATTGCGCCCTATCCCCGCTATCAAGAACTGTGGGAACAGCGTTACTATTGGGGCATTGAAGGCTGTTTAGAACGCTGGCAATCCCAAGACTACAGTGACCTTTTAGCATGGCACAATCTCTGTTGGTTCGACCCCTGGCATCGGGATCAGCAAGTACAGACATGGTGCGATCGGGGGAGGGGCTTTAGCGTCAGCGATCGGCAGTTTATCTATGCCAAGCAGAGGCAAATCATAGGGAAAATTATCCCAAAACATCGCCAAATGCAAGACCAGGACAGAATTGAACTGATGGGCAGTGCCTATACCCATACCCTTTTGCCCCTCCTGTGGGACACCCAAGCCGCTAAAGTAGCTGACCCCAACCTATTGTCCCCTGGTTGTAAATTTCGCTGGGATGGGGACATTATGGGGCAGTTAAGTAGGGGGAAACAGATTTATGAACAGCATTTTTACCAATCCCCCTTTGGTTTTTGGGCACCGGAACAGGGAGTTAGTCCGGGCATCTTACCCCCCATTGCCAAACATGGCTACAAATGGCTGATTGCTGACGAGAGTATTTTAGGTTGGAGTCTGGGGCATTACTTTTGGCGCAACAGTCGAGGGAATGTCCTTAGTCCCCATATACTCTATCAGCCCTATCGACTGGAAACCCACTATGGCGACTTAACGATCGTGTTTCGCGACCAGCGTTTATCTGACCTAATCAGCTACAGCTATAGCTCCCTCTCTGCTCCCGCTGCCTGTCAAGATTTGATTGACCAACTCAAATATATTTACCTTGCCCAGGGCAGTCACAACGATCGTCCTTGGCTAGTCACGATCGCCCCAAGCGATAACTGCTGGGATGCCTACCCCGATCAGGGCAGGGGCTTTTTGACCCTCCTCTGCCATTGCCTGACCCAGGCGGGCTGGATCAAAACCACGACGGTCAAAGATTTCATTAGTCAGTATCCCCCCCAAGAAAATATTCCCCCCCACCAATTACACAGCGGCTCCTGGATTAATGCCAGTTTTAGTCCCTGGATCGGCGAACTAGCGCAAAATCGCGCCTGGGAAGTGCTCAACAACACCCGACAAATGCTCCAGCAACACCCCGAAGCCACCGCCACCAACAACCCAGAGGCATGGGAACATCTCTACGCGGCGGAAGCCAGTGAATGGTTTTTATGTTTTGGCAATCAGCCCTGCGATGAACTGGAGTTTGACCTACTATTTCGCGAACACCTCCAGGCGGTCTACCGCGCCCTCAATGAGTCGATCCCCGTCAGTCTGCTCTATCCCCTCCTGGGGGAAGAAATGCCCCACCCCCCGTCCCCTGGCTAGGTTTATTGCTCCCCCCCTCGACGGTATGGGCATCGATCGCTATTGGCAGCAGGCACACCACAGGGAGATCAATATCATTTTGGGCGACCCCAGTCACAGCAGTACCCTAAAAAAGCTCTGGTACGGCATCAACCATTTTTATTTCTACCTCCGTCTCGATTTTGTCTCCACATCCCTAGAAGAATTGCCCCAAGTCCATCTTTGTTATTTTTACCCGGGCAGGATGCACTTTATTAGTCCTATTCCCCTGCACCATGTCCCCGATGTCAGCCCTGCTAACTATCTCTACCACCACCACCTGACGATCGTGCCCCAGTCTGAGGAGGTCAGCCTCTGGCAGGCGATTCCTCTACACCAATGGCAAAAGATAGCTACTACCACCAAGGTCAAGTTAAAAAATTCTTTGGAAGTGGCTGTCCCCTGGCAAGACCTAGTTCCAGAGACGGGTTTGAGTGTGCGGTGTGTCATTTTCTTTAGCCAAGACGGCACTTTTCAAGCCTGCCTCAATCATCAAGGCATAATCTCTATCGAAGTGCCCTAGAATATTGACTATGAATAATGAACTAAATTCAGTGAAACAATCAGCCATCGAGACGATCGTGGAGCAGGCACTCAGAGAAGGCTACCTCACTCCTGCTATGGAAGTGGAAGTGGGGCGCATCTGTGACAGTAACGCCGAGTTGTCCGTGGAAGAATATATGGCCCTCGATCGGTTGATGGGAGCACTCCTGACCGGCGAAGTAGTAGCTATACCCCGCAAACAATTTATTAACGTCATGGAGGAATTAGTCCTAGACTATGCTATCCGCCGTCTGGCAGAACTAGAGGGAGCGGGAACCTCCTTAAATTTAAGCGATATTACTGCCTATGCCCTCAATCGCCTCCCTCCCCTCTACGCGACGACCCAGGAAGGAGCTTTTTATCAAAGAGAGCGGGCCGCCAAGAGTTGCATAACTTGATCCAACAACAGGTGGAAGATGCAATTATCCTCAATCAGAAATTCCCTAACCTCCCTGACGATCGCGTGGCACTCACGCCCAAAAAACAAGCTGACTTGATCGAACAAATCAGCGAGTTACTCAAGACCTACGCCCCCACAATGGAGAAGTAATCTAGCGTTTAGAGAATTGGGGCGCTTTACGGGCTTTCTTCAATCCGTACTTGCGCCTTTCCTTGGCTCTGGGGTCACGGCGGAGATAGCCCTCCACCTTGAGGGGCTTGCGGTTGTCCGGGGTAAGCTCACAGAGCGCCCGTGCTACCCCCAGACGAATGGCATCCGCCTGTCCCGTCACACCACCGCCGTGGGCATTGACCAAAACATCATACTCATTCTCCAGACCCAGGGTAGCCAAGGGAGCCTTTACCCCCTCCACATAGAGGGGATTAAATTGCAGGTACTGGTCTCCAGGACGATCGTTAATTATTACCTGACCCGTACCCGGCACCAAGCGCACCCGCGCGATCGCAGATTTGCGTCGACCTGTGCCCCAATAGACTACACGATTTGTTGCTTGCGCCATCTTATTTCACTCCCGGAATAGTTTGAACAGTAAGAACCTGGGGCTGTTGCGCCTCATGGGGATGATTTGCCCCTGCATAAACCTTGAGTTTGGTAAACAAATGACGCCCCAAACTGCCCTTCGGTAACATCCCCTTAACGGCGTGCTCTAGTACCCGCTGGGGCAACCGATCGATCAATTTGGCAAAGGTTTCCGTCTTCATGCCGCCAGGACGACCAGAGTGACGGCGGTAAATTTTTTGCGTGCGCTTTTTCCCTGTTACCACCAACTTGTCGGCGTTGATGACTACAACAAAATCCCCCGTATCCATGTGGGGGGTATAGGTGGGCTTGTCTTTGCCCCGCAAAATCATGGCAATTTTGACAGCTAACCTGCCAAGGCGCTGTCCCTGGGCATCGATCAGATACCACCGCGACTCAAGATTTTTAGGTAAATAGGTAGTGTTTTCCATAGTGACTAAATTAGGTAAGCAAAACTAAAGTCTTCCTTTTGAAAGGGATAATGATCATAACCCACCCCAGCAGACAGAGACCTTGGGGAGGAGCAGCATACTTAACAACATGGCGTTGGTGTTCCCGCCAGATTTGGTGAAATTCCGCTAAACTCCGCCGCCCCGATCCTACTTCCACCAACATCCCTACCAAGAGGCGCATCATGCCATAGAGAAAACCACTGGCTTTGACTTCGACCAGAACAAAATCCCGCTCCTGCCAGCACCGCGCTTCCTGCACATACAATCGAGCATGGCGACGATCGGAACCCGATCGTTGAAATGCTTTTAGCTCCTGCTCCCCCAGCATCGGTGTCAGGGCGGACTGCATCCGATCGGCATCCAGGGCATAGCGGTAGTAGTGCCAACTGAGGGAACGGACAAAAAGATTGGGGACGGCTGCCGTAAATAAAGTGTAGCGATACTGCCGCCAGATAGCCGAAAAGCGGGCGTGCCATTCTCCAGGTACTGCCACTGATTGCCGGACTAGAATGTCTTTGGGCAGACGGCTGTTAAGTATCCTTGCCCACCGATCGGCGGGGATCACCGAAGTTGTATCAAAATGGGCTACCTGACCGGCGGCATGAACCCCCGTATCAGTCCGTCCCGCCCCGTAGAGGGTCACCCTATGTCCACATATCGCCTCTATTGTTTCCTCCAGTACCTGCTGCACCGAAACATCCTTGGGCTGGCGCTGCCAGCCGTAGTAGTTAGTGCCCAAATACTGCAACAGTAAGGCAATCCGTTGCATCAGCCACAGTACCATGACTAGACCAGTTCAATAATTGCCATTTCGGCATTGTCACCGCGGCGGGGCACAGTGCGAAAGATACGGGTGTAACCCCCTTGCCGATCGCCGTAGCGCTTCTGCGCCTGATCGAAGAGTAGCTGCACCAGAGTAAGAGCCTCTTTGTCCTCCTGGGGCACTTCCCTGGGATATAGATAGGCAATCACCTGGCGACGGGCATGGAGGGAACCTTCCTTTGCTAGACCGATCATCTTATCTACCCAGGGACGCATGGCATCTGCCTCGCCCTGGTAGTCTTAATTTGTCCGTGCAGTAATAGCTCAGTCACCAACGATCGGAGTAGGGCTTTTCGTTGGTCGGCGGGTTTCCCCAACTGGGGGACTTTACAGCGATGACGCATATTAGTTTACCTTCTGTGATTTTGTTTCTGGGAGATTAAGCCCAAGACGATTGCGCAGGGCTTCCACTACTTCTTCGGCTGATTTCTGACCAAAGTTTTTAATTTCTAGCAAATCCTCTTGGCTATAAACCAGCAAATCTGCCACCGTGTTGATTTGCGCCCGTTTTAGACAGTTATAAGCCCTCACCGACAGCCCTAGTTCCTCAATGTGGACATGTTTGGTTTCGCTGTCTTCCTGCTCCTGTTTGCCCTGGGGCTGGATCAAGTTGATCTCCTGGAGGGGAGTAAATAAGCCCACTAAAATTTGCGCCGCCTGGGAGAGGGACTCCTGGGGGCTTAAACTGCCATCCGTAGTAATTTCTAGAACCAGTTTGTCTTTGGTGACTCCGCCCACTCTGCTGTCTTCCACAAAAAAGCGCACATTGCGCACCGGCATAAATACGGCATCAATCTGCAGGAAATCGATGGACAAGCTGTCATCCCTACTGCGATCGATCATGCGGTAGCCCACCCCTACCTCAATCTTGCACTCTAGTTCCAACACAGCCCCTTCAGCCAAGGTAGCAATATACTGATTAGGATTGACTACCTCTACCTCCGAGGGCAAATTCAAATCTCCCGCCGTGACTGTGTAGGGACCCCGCGCCACAATCCGTCCAATTTGGGGGTCGGCAGTGTAAGATTTGATCACAATCTGCTTGAGGTTTAGCATCAAGTCCATCACATCTTCCCTGACCCCAGGCACCGTGGCAAACTCGTGGTTCACGCCAGAAATTCTCACTGCCGTAATCCCAGCCCCCGTCAGGTTGGCCAGTAAAACCCGTCTGAGGGCGTTACCCACTGTTATCCCCTGCCCCCGATCGAGGGGACCTAAAATAAAGCGGCTGTATTGGGACTTGGATTTGTCAGTGTAGGACTCTACACATTCCACCTGAAAGTTAGCCATGGCGCTCTAAACTCTTCTCCGTTTGGGGGGACGACAGCCGTTGTGGGGAATGGGAGTGGTATCGCGGATGAGAGTGATTTCTAAGCCAGCCGCCTGCAGGGCACGTACAGCCGTTTCTCTGCCTGCTCCTGGACCTGTTACCATCACCTCAATTTGGCGCATACCCTGCTCGATCGCGCGGCGGGCTGCCCCTTCTGCTGCGGTTTGGGCGGCAAAGGGAGTGCCTTTTTTGGCTCCCTTAAAACCGCTAGACCCCGCTGATGCCCAGGAGATCACATCCCCCGCTGTGTCAGCAATGGTAACGATCGTGTTGTTAAAGGTAGATTGAATGTATGCCACCCCATTGGGTACATTGCGTTTGGGTTTGCGAGGTCCTGTCCTCCGACCTTGACGAGTAGCCATAATTTAACTATTTCCTCTCTATTTCTTACCTGGAGCTTTTTTCTTGCCAGCCACGGTACGCCTCGCTCCCTTGCGAGTACGAGCATTAGTCCGAGTGCGCTGCCCTCTGACGGGAAGTCCCATACGGTGTCTCCGCCCGCGGTAGCAACCAATATCCCCTAACCGCTTGATCGTCAAACCGATCATGCGGCGCAGATCCCCCTCTACCTGAAAGTTGTCTTCTATTTCCTGACGGAGAGCGGCAATCTCTTGATCCGTTAAATCTTTGACGCGGGTGTCAGGATTTACCCCCGTTGCCGCTAAAATTTGATGGGAACTGGTCAAGCCAATCCCAAAAATATAAGTCAAACCAATTTCGACACGTTTATCCCTTGGTAGGTCTACGCCTGCAATCCGAGCCACTCTCGATCTCCTAAAAAACAACAAGCAGGGGTACTGCTTTAGTTACTCAAAAATTGTCGCAAAAAACATAATATACTGATTAAGCCCTACCTTGTCAAGTAAAATTTCATGGTTTCTAGCTCTGACATTAAAGAACTGCGTAAAGATATAGAGAATCTACTCGATCGGTTGGAACATATGCCCCACCGCAAATTTATTTTTCGTGCCCTCAAGGTGATCAGCCAACTGAGTAAGAGGGAGGTAGAACGCCTCGACTGGAAGTTGATGAGTGGAGCGTTAGAGGATATGCAACGGGCGCTCCAGGTGTTTCATCCCTATCGCCACTTCAGGAAGGTGAGTATTTTTGGGTCAGCGCGGATGGGGCGGGCAGAGTTGGAGTATCAACAGGCGGTACATTTTGCCCGATGTATTACGGAGTGCGGCTTTATGGTGCTCACGGGGGGCTGGGGGGGGCATCATGGCAGCGGGAAATCAAGGGGCGGGTCACGATCGTTCCTTTGGTTTGAACATTGCTTTGCCCTTTGAACAGTCCCACAATGAATTTATTGACGGCACCGATCGGTTGATTGAGTTTAAGTATTTCTTTACGCGCAAATTATTTTTTTGAAGGAGAGTGATGCCATCGCTTTATTTCCTGGAGGTTTTGGCACACAAGATGAATTTTTTGAATGTTTAACCCTATGTCAAACGGGCAAATCTACACCCAAGCCTTTAGTTTTAGTAGATAAATCGGGGGGGGATTACTGGCAGCAATGGGATGCCTACATGGAAACCCATCTTTTAGGCAGGGGGCTGATCAATCCTGAGGATCGCAATTTATATTACATCACAGATAGTGTCACCGATGCCTGCGCTGCGATTAAGAATTTCTATCGGGTTTATCACTCTAGTCGCTGGGTAGAAGATGTATTGGTAATTCGTTTGTGCCAAGATATTACCGATCGGGATTTGGCGGAATTAAACCGCCAGTTCAAAGATATTTTAATCAAGGGAGAAATTGAAAAATCTAAGGCATTAGCCAAGGAAAAAAACGAAGAGCATTTACTAGAATTGCCCCGCCTACTGATGTATTTTGACCAAAAGAGTTACGGTAGATTACAGGAGTTCATTATTGCCCTCAACAATTGCGCCGATCGTCATTCTACATTGATGCCCTGTTTTAAGAAGTGATGAAAGTCTTAGTTACGGGCGGTGCCGGTTATATTGGTTCCCATTGTGTTTTAGCCCTCCGCGATCGGGGCTATGAAGTATTAGTATTAGATAACTTAGTTTATGGGCACCGTGATTTTTTAACTGACGTTTTACGGGTAAATTGGGTACAAGGAGATGTCACCGATCGGGTTTTGCTAGACGAGATTTTTACTAATAATCAAATTGGCGCAGTTCTCCATTTTGCCGCCTACGCCTATGTGGGGGAATCTGTCAAATTACCAGGCAAGTATTATCGCAATAATGTCATGGGTAGTCTCACTTTATTAGAGGCAATGGTAGAACATGAAATACCCTATTTTATTTTCTCTTCCACCTGTGCTACCTACGGCATTCCCCAGGCAATTCCCCTCACCGAAAGCCATCCCCAACAGCCCATCAATCCCTACGGACAATCTAAATTGATGGTAGAACAAATGCTGAGGGATTTCGATCGGGCGCACAACTTACGATCGGTAATTTTTCGTTACTTTAATGCCGCTGGGGCTGATCCCCTGGGACGCTTAGGGGAAGACCACGACCCGGAAACCCATCTTATCCCCCTGGTGTTCTATACCGCCCTGGGCAAGCGCCCCACTATTGCCATTTTGGCACTGACTATCCCACCCCCGACGGCACCTGCATCCGCGATTACATCCATGTGATGGACTTGGCAGAGGCGCACATTCTAGGGCTGGAATACTTACT
The DNA here is from genome assembly GCA_002861535.1 of Cyanobacteria bacterium M5B4. Lineage (GTDB taxonomy): Bacteria > Cyanobacteriota > Cyanobacteriia > Pseudanabaenales > Pseudanabaenaceae > M5B4. The sequence goes on from PHFO01000017.1 coordinate 10,048, forward strand.
CCAGGGGCATCCCAGCGATGTCTTTAACCTCGGTAACGGCAGTGGCTTTTCTGTGCGCCAGGTAATTGAACAGGGGCAAAAAGTCTGTGGCATCCCGATCGCCGTCCAAGAAACCGAGCGCAGACCAGGAGACCCCCCCATTTTGGTAGGCAGTAGTGCCAAAGCCATGTCCCTGTTGCGGTGGCAACCCCGCTACAGCGATCTGGGACAAATTATGACCGATGCCTGGCGGTGGCATCAGATTAGACATGGATGAGACAATTGTGAATAATTTTGAATGGGGCATAAGTTAGCACTCTGGGCAATGCTACGATCGCTACACAATTCAGTATTAAAACCAGGAGCTTAGTCAGTGAGAGTTGCAGTCGTTGGGGGTGGACCTGCGGGTTCAAGTGCCGCCGAAACCCTTGCCAAAGCGGGGATCGAGACCTATTTATTTGAGCGCAAGCTCGATAATGCCAAACCCTGCGGCGGGGCAATTCCCCTCTGCATGGTGTCGGAATTCGATTTACCTCCCCAAATCATCGATCGGCGCGTCCGCAAAATGAAAATGATCTCCCCCAGTAACGTAGAGGTAGACATTGCCCTGGACAACCAAGACGAGTACATTGGCATGTGTCGGCGGGAAATCTTGGATGGCTTCCTCCGCAACCGCGCCGCCGAACTAGGAGCAAACCTAATCAACGGCAGAGTTTTACACATTGATTTACCCAAAACCAGCACCGACCCCTACGTGTTGCACTACGCTGATATGTCGGCGGGAGGTCCCGAAGGGGTAATGCGCCAGTTGGAAGTAGACGTGATTGTGGGGGCAGACGGGGCTAATTCCGTTGTGGCAAAAGCGATCGATGCGGGGGACTACAACTATGCCATTGCCTTTCAAGAGCGGATTCGCATCCCCGCTGATAAGATGTCCTACTACGAAGAGTTGGCAGAGATGTATGTGGGGGACGATGTTTCCCCCGACTTCTATGCCTGGGTGTTTCCCAAATATGACCATGTAGCGGTGGGCACCGGCACCATGCACGCCAACCAGCGGCAGATTAAGCAATTGCAAACAGGCATCCGCAAGCGTGCCCAGGAGCGGATTGCGGGGGGAGAAGTGATCAAAATTGAAGCCCACCCCATCCCCGAACATCCCCGTCCCCGCCGGGTAGTTGGCAGGGTTGCTCTCGTAGGCGATGCCGCTGGCTATGTAACCAAATCTAGTGGCGAGGGCATTTATTTTGCCGCCAAGTCGGGGCGGATGTGCGCCGAAACGATCGTGGAATACAGCAAAAACGGGCAGCGCATCCCCACCGAAAATGACCTCAAGGTTTATTTGAAGCGCTGGGATCGTAAGTATGGTCTGACTTACACCGTCCTGGATATTTTGCAACGGGTATTTTACAACTCCAACGCTTCGCGGGAGGCATTCGTGGAAATGTGCGCCGATCGGGATGTACAGAAGCTCACCTTCGATAGCTACCTCTACAAAACCGTCGTTCCCGCCAATCCGTTAGTGCAGTTAAAGATTACCCTCAAAACGATCGGTAGTCTACTCCGCGGCAACGCGATCGCGCCCTAGTATCCGGAGATTGATTGAGATTTTGAGAAATGTTGGGACTTACGCTGTATAGACGAGGGCTGAGGGGAGTCGAAGCCCGACATACCCCGCCCAACTCTCGGCAAACTGCTCAGGGAGCGCTAGGGAGAGGGTTTTAGAAAAATGCGTAAGTCCTATTTCCTCATCTCGCTATACAGCTTTTACCTTAAAAACTTGGTACAAGGGATAGCTCCCCTCGCCCGTTTTGGGAGAGGGGTTGGGGGTGAGGGCGTAACTAACAATTTAGGAAAAAGCTATAATTGAAGTACGAAGCAATAGTCCATCTAACAATGAAGACTCCCGACTGTAGTTGTTGCGCCTTTGTTGCTCCCAATGCTACAGTTTTGGGCGATGTCGTAGTTAGTTTTGGTGTTAGTATTTGGTATCTAGCGGTGATCCGCGCCGACCTCAATCAAATCACGATCGGTGAGTACACCAACATCCAAGACGGCGCAATTTTACACGGCGATCCAGGCAAGAATTTAACGATCGCAGACCACGTAACGATCGGGCATCGGGCAGTCATCCACGGCATTGCCATCGGCAGTGGCAGCCTGATCGGGATGGGGGCAGTAATCCTAGAAGGCATCACGATCGGCAGGGGCAGCATAGTCGGTGCGGGAGCTGTTGTCACCAAAGACGTACCCGATGGCGTAGTAGTAGCAGGCATTCCCGCCAGAGTGATCCGCCCACTACATCAAGACGAACAATCAGAATTGATCCACCACGCGAAATCCTATTATCAACTGGCATTGCAACACAAATCCTAGAAAAAGTCACAAACTTTCTCAACGACAGAGACAAATTGACACATTTCTGCTACGCTTGCCTAAAATTTCCACTCGAAATATGACGGCTAAGGTCTTGGCATTTACAAATAACAAGGGGGGCACTGGCAAGTCTACACTTTGTTCTAACATTGCCCACTGTGCTACTCTGGCAGGACATCGCGTATTAGTGATCGACCTCACTTCCCAAGTTACCTGCACTACCCTCTTCTTAGAAAATGGCGATAACCTTGAAGAAGCAGAAACAGTGTTGGCGCTACTGAAGAAAAAACCAGAACGCCCGATCGTTGAACTTTGCTATCACAGCCATAAAGGTCTGGATATTGTCCCTGCTAGTGTATCAATGGCACAGGCAGTAATTCAGCTATCTGCAATTCCCATCGGCGCAGAAAAAATCCTCGATCGTCAAATAAAACAAGTATCTGACCGGTATGACTATATTTTCATTGACAGTCCCGGAGAACTAAACGAACTAACTTCTAATGCCCTAGTCTCGGCAGATAAAATTCTTATACCCACCAGAGTTAATCGTACAGACTTTCAATGTACCGAAACAATGCTTCTATTTATTGAAGAAGTAGCTCCCTTAATCGGTCACAAGGAAGTTAAAGTCATCATCAATATGTTCGACGATCGGTATAAAAATATCTGGTCAGGCTCCCATCTAGGTAAACTATATCTCCAAGCGCAGGAAACCTTTGGCGAGTTATTATCTTCTATCACCGTGCCCGAAAGTAGCGATATTCGTACCGCCTTCGATCGGGGTCTGACCGTCATGGAGTACAAACCCAGGGATATGGCAGCCAGGCGCATCCAGGAGTTATTTAATCAAGAGGTTGTTGGTAGTGGTAGACGGAAGTAGTAAAGTGATGAGAGCACCTAAAAAAACAACAAAAGATGAAGAAATTGATAAACTAAGAAGAGAGCTAGACAATCTCAGAAAGCGATATAACGAAAAGTGTGTACAGTTAGATAACCTGCAAAATGAAGACATTTTACTAAGACGGATTCAAGAGCTTTTAAGTTTACAAGAACAATACCAAAAGCGCATCCAGGAACAAAATGAGGTAATTCAAACCCTCAAGCGAGAAAAACTGAACTCTGAAGCCCAACGATCGGCGTTAGAATCTCTATTAAATGATTTGCAAACCCAACTGCAAGAATGTCAACAAAATAATCATACAATTCTGCAAACTGCTTGGCAGGAAGCATTACAGATCATGGAAGAAGACTACAAAGCTGGACAAAAACGAATTCAAGAGTTAGAACAAAGAGTAGCAGAACTACAAGAACAGGTATTAGCCCAAGCCCAACAGAAAAATGAATACGAAGCAGCTCTGCAATATCTCCAAGAACAGTCCCTCCATTTTCAGAGTTATGCCCATCAGCTTAGCAGTGCCCTAGAGCGCTTGTTTGAAGAGCATCGCGAATGGAAAAAGGCAGAAATTCCCTACCGCATCGATCTCCCCTCCTTCTTAGTAAAAAATCGCTCCCATCTGTGTTAATATATCTAGCTACGGCGGCATAGCCAAGTGGTAAGGCAGAGGTTTGCAAAACCTTTATCCCCCAGTTCGAATCTGGGTGCCGCCTCTATCTTGATGTCGTCAGAAGACCCCCGATTTATCGGGGATGAATGACGAAGTACGATTAAAATGCTAAGATAGAAGACTAGGGAGATAATCAACCACTTAAAAAACTATGTAGCCTAACAGTGCTACAACTCCTGCACCTTGACAATCAAAGATATGGGGTTCTACCTAATTGTTCTAGTCCTTCCCTGTAGGTAGGTAAAATCTTTGCAGGATTAAAGCTAACGCTTAAACAAACAAATTTTGTAGAAATACAACTAGAGTCGGGCGGACTCAAAGTAACGCCTAGGGAGAGAACCACCTCTGACTTAGAGATCGCAAGGTATTTAATTTCAGTGGACTCGTTGAACTAAGAATCTCCCGATTTATCGGGAGAGCGTCAATTCAAAGATATTCCCAAAACTTGGGTGTGCATTCCCCGCGCTTGGGTAACCCCGATCGTTCTTTCCGAAGCGTCAATCATGGGACGACGTAAACTAACAACAATAAATTGAGCAGTTTCTGCTTGTTTTTTGACCATTTGAGCAAGCTTTTCTACATTTGCACCATCTAAAAACATATCTACTTCATCAAAGGCATAAAACGGAGAAGGACGATAACGTTGCAAAGCAAAGATAAAACTCAAAGCTGTGAGGGATTTTTCTCCCCCTGACATAGAAGCTAAATGACGAACTGGTTTACCTTTAGGGTGTGCTACGAGGTTCAAACCGCCACTAAGAGGGTCTTGGGGGTTCTCCAATTGTAAATGACCGTCTCCGTCTGACAGTTCGGCAAAGATAGATTGAAAGTTAGCATTTACCCGATCGAAGGATTCCATAAAAGCCTCTTGTCTGAGAGTGGTAAAGTTTTCAATGCGTAATAATAATTCTGTTCTTTCTTGAAAGAGAGTTTCTAATCTCCGACTGAGTTCTTCTCTTCTCTTAGTGATATTTTCATATTCCACAATTGCCATCATATTGACTGGTTCGAGGGCTTGAATTCTCTTTTGTAACTTTCTTTGTTCTAGTTGAGCTTGTTCGATCGTCATTCCTTCTGCCACGATCGGCGGTGGTTCAGGCAGTTGGATTTCTGCTAATTGTTGTTCTATTTGGCTTTGTTGTACAGATAGTTCACTGATGGATTGGTGGGCTTTTTCTATCTGCCACTGTAGTTCTTGACATTGCCGGCGCAGGTCCTGTAATTGCCGATCGGTTCTATCTCTTTCTTGTTTTTGTTGGCTGATTTTTTGTTCTAACACTTGTTGTTGTTGTTGCAATTGTTGTAAATGACGGCATAGATTAGCGTTCTGGGTCTGCCAGTAATCCTGTTGATTGATTAACTCTGTCTGGCGTTGTCGATTTTGTTCTTGGACTTGGCTTAGTTCTCTTTGTTTTTCTTGTAGTCGTTCTAGCTGTTGTTCTCGATCGTGAACTTGTTGTTGTAGGGTGCGACAGTTGAGTTCTAAAGACATTAGTTGTTCTTCTTGTTGTTGCAGGTTAGCTTGTAACTGAAAAAGTTGTTCATACTGCCCCGATCGTTCTAGTTCTTTAAGCTGATCCTGTAATAATTGTTGTTCCTTCTCTTTGATAGAAATATTATCCAATAATTGGCTAAGTTGTTGTTGTTGCTGACTAATTTCTCCTTCCTTTTGCTCAATCAAGATGCTTAAATTCCGGTGTTGGCTCTGCCACCGATCGAGTTCTGTTTGATAACGCTGGGATTGCAGTTGGGCTTCTTGGTGATTTAATCTTGTCTGCTGCAACATTGATGACTCCCTAGTTAGTCTGGTTTCTAACATGGTCATACGTTGATTAAGATGGGATAGAATTTGGTCGATTTCTGATAGTCTTACCCTTAATTGTTGCACTTCTTCTGACTCTGCTAAAGTAGTTATACCAAAATGTACGCTAACTTGAGGGGCACTGCCCCCAGTCATTGCCCCTGATGTTTCTAATAGTTCCCCCTCGATCGTTACCATACGATAGCGACCCAGATGGCGGCGGGCACTAGACAAAGAATCGAATACCAAAGTGCTGCCAAATACATAGGCAAATACTTCTGTATATTTTGGTTCAAATACAACTAAATTAAAGGCATAATCGATCGCGCCCAGAGCGATCGCGTCACTGCTACGCAAATTAGGAGCATATTTCATGCGATTTAGTGGTAAAAAAGTAGCTCGACCCGCTCTTCTTTCTTTCAAAAGTTGAATTGCTCGACTAGCGATCGTGTCATCTTCCACAACCACACAACCCAATCTACTACTAGCAGCAATTTCTAAAGCTAATTGATATTTGCGATCAACAGTACCTAATTGTGCCACCAAGCCACATACCCCTTCTAACTGTGCTTCCATTAAGATTCGAGTTATTTTTGTCCCTTGAATTTCTTGGTTAGCTTGTTGTTGTGCTTCTATCCGATCGAGGAGTCTTTGTTTTTGGCGTTGTTCTTCTACCAAACGATTGACAGTAGTTTGACAGGTTTTTAATTCTGTCTGTGTATTACTGATGGATTGACTGATTTCTTGAGTTGTTTGAACAGTATTTGCCAACATAGTTTGATATTCTTGTAGTTGTTGTTGCAGAATTTTGGGGTCATTGGTAGCCAGTTTAGTTAATTCTTGATTGTAGGTATTTAGCAATAATTGTGATTGTTTTAGGGACTCCCTAATCCTGGCTTGCTCAGACTGTAAAGGACTGAGTTGATCTTGTACATCCTGTAGCTTTTGTCTTAACTGAGTTTGTTCCTGGAGGAAGATTTCTGCACTTGCTCGCACCCCTTGCAGTTCCTGTCTCTTGTAATTAACTAAGTTTGATTGATGCTGGTAATCCTGGCGGGCATTTTCTAATTCCAGAGTTAATTTTTCCTTCTCTTGCATGAGATTTTTTTGCTTTTCGATAATATCTTGTAGTTGATGCTGATCCTCCATAAATTCCTGTAATAATTGCTGATATTGCTGTTGTAATGCCTCAATTTGTCTTTCAGTCGATCGTTGTTCGGCCTCCTGGGTTGCAATTTGAGCTGCTAACTGTAGATATTCCGTCTCTCCTAAAGATTGCACGATCGTTTGTAACTCTTTTAGTTTTTCTGTGGCATCCTGCATCTGTTCCATCTTCTGTTGTAGTTCTTTCTCATAACTGGCAATTAGCTCTTGCGTCGATGAGATAGCATTGATTTTCACCGATCGTTGATTTGATAAAAGCTGTTGCTGTAACACCACCTCAATTTCTTGCATTGCCTCCAGTTCTTGGCGCAGTTGTTGGTATTTCTCTGCCTTCACCCGATCGGTCTTTAGTTTTTCTTGGGTAGCAATCAGTTCCTGTTCGACAATTCTAAACTTATCCTCTTGATCTTTTACATCTGCCAACTTCTCCTTGGCGGCGGCAATTTTGCGATCGAATTCCCCCACTCCCGCCAACTCATCAATTATCATTCTTCTTTCTTTGGCATTCATGGAAATAATGTTTGTGACATCCCCCTGGAGCACAATATTGTAGCCTTCGGGATAGATACGCATTATTGATAGTTGTTGATGTAATTCTCCTAAAGTACAGGGAGAGCCGTTTACATAGTAAGTAGAAGTATAGGTGCCCTGGCTAGTTACCCTAAGTTTGCGGGATACAACCCACTCCTGGTCAGGATCGAGGGCAAAAGTAACTGACACATTCGCCTCCGCTGTTCTGCCCTTTTGTACAGATTGTTGATTGACTAAATCCGGTAAACGATCGGCACGCATACCCTTAGAACCTGATAAACCCAAAGCAAACAATAGAGCATCCAAAATGTTAGATTTACCCGATCCATTAGGTCCAGAAATTACGGTGAATCCAGGCAAAAGAGGTACAATTGTTGTACTACCAAAAGATTTAAAGTGCGAAAGTTCAACTTGCTTAATATACACCCAGCTTTTCCCTGTGAACAACCTAAAGCTATTGGTATAAACTATGGCAATGAATTAGTCAACCAGAATTGTTAAGAAATTTAGCAGATGCTCTCTGCCATCGATTGTAAATATTGACAACAAGAACGCCCAAAACAAGAAAAAAATGCTTTGATCGTTACACCAATAAAAATAATTTATCCCTATGCAACACTTTCAAGACGAATGGATACAAGAATGGTGTAATGCCAACGGTTGGACAGAGTTCTTCTGCGAAAGAGCTAACAACTACTGGGCTTTTCCCCCAGGAGCCGTAATGCCAGAGCCGATTCCTAGTAAAATTTTGCGGTTAATTAAATCCCAGAAAGGTATGAGTTGGGAAGAACAGTACTGGTCTTGCTTAGCAGTCATTTTTTCCCTTTTGGCAGGAGGAATTACTCTATGGAGCGAAAATCCCCTGCCTCTCCTCTTTGCCTTTGCCTTTGCTGCTGTCACTGTGGCGCGGTTAGAAGTGGAATTTACTTGATTATTCCCCTTCGTCCTCTGTTTCAGCTTGAGGATAGATAAAACTGCGATTGTTACCGGTCAAAATTGCCTTGCCCAGGGACATAGCCTTTTGGGCTGCTTTCTGGGCTTTTTGCTTCCACACGGCTTTGCGGGTAGCGGACTTAGCCTTTGAGGTGCGTTTCTTGGGAACTGCCATAGGTTTAATTTAATACAACCTGACTATTATAGTTCTGCCATTCCCCAAAATACTAGATGGGGGTCATAAACTGCAGCGGGGAAGAATTTGTGCCAGTAAGAGCCATCCCCTCCTGTAAATAGGGTCAGCCCTTCCCGATCGGTAATAAATTTTGTTAAGCCCGCCCTAGTGAAGTGCACAATCCCGCTCAGAAGGGCATCAGGGGTATTGTGCGCCCACAACTGGGGCAATTCATCGGGCACAGACACTAGGGGTAAATGGGGGATGCGCTGGGGCAAACAGTGGCGTAACATGTCCAAGCCAGGGAAAATTGCCCCTCCCGCAAAGTGCCCCTTGCCATCGATCGCAGTCAGGGTAATGGCTGTACCGCAGTCGATCACTAAAAGCGGAGCCCCGTAGCGTTTTATTGCACCCCATGCGCCCAGGGCGCGATCGAGACCAAGGGTGGGGTACATGCCCGCCAAGGGCACATCGGTTAAGGTAAGCAGCCGGCTATGGGGTAAAAAGTGCCAGGGCGTAACTCGATCGGGATTGACGCTGGCGATCAAGATGCGCCTAAAATTGCCCAAGACCATCTCTGCAGCCCGATCGTAGGGGACATCCCAGAAGGTTTGTAACTGTTTTCCCATAAATACGCCTCCATGGAGACGAGAATTACCTAAATTTAAGGCAAGCCATTGTTCCTGGGACATAAAATCGGCATAATAATATTTGACCTATCAGAAGTTTTATCATGCCAAGAGAACCAAGAAAGCCCAACGAATTTCATGTCCATCTTATGCTTGAAGGGGGTCATACTGCCCTGCTTAGATTTAACACGATCGAAGAAGTCAAAACCTGGTACAAAGGCAAATTTGAACCAAAGGCAGAATCTAGTGATCTCAGCCCCATGCCCGTTAAAGAAGAAAACGAAATTTTATTTATCCGTCCCAAAAATGTAGTTGGAGTCCATGTAGAACCGATCTTTACTACCAGTGTTGAAATGTTTTAATGGGCAAATTGTTAGTTTTAGGAGGGACAGGAGATGCCATAAAATTTGTGCAGACCCTGACCCAACAATGTCCACAACTAGATATTACAACCTCCCTAGCAGGCAGGACTAGCAAGCCTAAAAATCTCATTGGTAATGTAAGAATTGGTGGTTTTGGTGGTGTTAACGGTCTGGTTAATTACTTACTGCAAAATAGTATAGATTACCTAATTGATATTACCCATCCCTGCGCGGGTCAAATTAGCCATAATGCTTTTCTTGCCTGCCAAATTACTAAAGTACCCCATCTAATTTTTTGTCGACCCCAGTGGCATCGGCAGGAGGGAGACCAGTGGATCGAAGTTGCCAATTTAGAACAGGTACCCCAGGCAATTCCCCATAGCGCTAAACGCATATTTATTACTACAGGCAGGCAAAATTTAACCCCGTTTGTTGGCTTGACCAATTTATGGTTTCTGATCCGATCGGTCGATCTGCCGGAACAAACTATTGCTAACAGTAAAGTTATCCTCGATCGGGGACCTTTTAGTTTAGCTAAGGAAATAGAATTACTCAAAGAGTATCAGATTGACACGATCGTGACGAAAAACAGCGGCGGGGATGCCACCTATGCCAAATTTGCAGCCAGAGAATTACAATTACCAGTGATTATGGTGCAACGCCCTCCCCTCCCTGCCGCCGAGATAGTGACCACCCTAGAGGAGGCAATCCAGACAGTTCTATCCTATTTGGGAATTAGGGAGGGTGATTTACAAAACCACCTGGTCTCTCTAAAATAAAGATAACTCTAACCTAAATTTGTGAAACGCAGATATACCGATCGTTTTTCATGGTCTACCCTGGGATTGACAGGGGGTGCTATCATTTTGACTATTACTAACTGGCGTTTGGTCTTTACTCTGCTCTGCGGTATAACGGTAATGACTATGATTTATCGTTATCCTCGTTCTTTTAACCCTAATCAAAGGCTAAAATGGTCAGTTTTAGGTGGAAGTGCCAGTATTTTTGCCTGTTATTTGTTACTTATGCTCTTACAGTCCTATCCCAATGGCTGGGTAGGTTTAGGGCAAGCGCTGGAGTTTATTGCTATTTTTACTACCCTTGGCTTACTCTTATACCAAAACCTAGGTAACAAACCTCCACACAAAACCATAGATCAGTTGATTCTTTATTTAGCATCAGAAGACCAATTGAGCAGACTAATCGCTCTAAGACAACTACAACAGAGAGTAGTCAGTCAGTCTTTATCTTTTCAACAAGAACAACAACTAAAAGAATATTGTCAAATTATCCTAGAGCATGCTCAATCTGACACTCTCCGTGATACTGCCCTGGAAACGATGGAGATGTTACAATTTGTCAATCTCAGACCAAAATTAAAATCTAATTCTGTTCTAATTGTCCCTAAAGAAGTGGCATAGATGACCAAGGCTGTAGTCCCGATCGGGGAGACAATGAGGGCAGCGATTAACTTGCATCTAACCTTCAGGGGTGATTTCAAAAATTGGCTCACAAAACGATCGAGAAAGATCAAACCCAAAATAAAATTTAATCTATTGCCTGTTGTATGGTCACATGCTGTGGTGCGCCAAGTCCAAGGCATTGGGGGCGATTTTGAGTCTATTTACAGTGAAATATACGCACAAAAACATAAGCTAGAACGCTTGACTATTTGGGTATGCTTGCATCAAGTAGGGACTGTAGTAATTCTTTACATTTGCTTGTTTTTAGCTTTAACTGTGGGCACTTTTGCGGTCATAACTATTTCCAAGTGGGGGGGAATATGGTTAGGATTAGTTAGCGCTACATTACTGACGGTTGGCTGTGGCATTAGTTTTTATTCTATGATACAGTCGTTGCAGTGGACACGTTTTGCGGCGTTAGATTTAGTCTGCAATCCCGATCGTAAGGTAGAAGAAGTAGGTAGGGATTTACGTCAGTTATTGCGCAACTTTAATATCGATATCAACTGGCTAGATTTTTTAGCTAATTTAGTAATTGCTAACATTTCCATCATTCCTATCCTGATTTTAATTACTATATCTAGCTTTTTCTCCTTCAGAGGAGTTATGGGCTACGGCGTGATAGGAGTATCTCTAGCAGTTATGATCTACTGGCTAAGGGAGATTTATTATTTTCGTAGTACATTGAATGCCTATTTTTACTATAAATTACGATGTCTACGAGAGGGGTGGGACTTAAGTTTAAGGGGGAAAAAGATGGAAATTGAACGAAAAGTTAAACTACTAACGCCTGAAAATGTGGAGCTAGAATTTAATCTGGCAGGCATTGGTAATCGTGCCTTGGCTCTGCTGATTGACTATGGTATTTTATTTTTGGTTTTGTTTGTCTGTCTTTTGTTTGGTTCTCAGTCAACCGCCAATTAGAAGAAAGTAATGCGAGCAACGAACTGACCAAATGGTTTAATGCCCTCATGTTTATCTTGTTTTTTGTCATTTATACTGGCTATTTTGTCTATTTTGAAACTGTCTGGAATGGACAAACTCCTGGCAAACGTTTCACTAAAATCAGGGTGATCAAAGCTGACGGTCGTCCGTTAGGGCTGCAACAGGCATCTCTGCGCGCCCTCCTCAGACCGTTTGACGATTTTTTCTCCTTGGGAGTTTTATTCATTATTTTCCATAAAACGGAAAAACGAATTGGGGATATTGTCGCCCAAACGATCGTAATTCAAGAGCCACGCCGTCCCCTAACTATTGCTATCGATATATCTAACAATGGTCATAATGCAAAGAAAGAATGGACTTCTTTAGGGGTCAATGATCGTCTTACTATCCAGGATTTTGCAGTGGTGAAAGACTACTTACAACGACGACATAACTTTAGTGCCAAAGCCCGATCGGAGGTGAGCGATCGGTTGTTAAGACAGTTACAAGATAAGTTGGACATCAGGGAAATTCCCCTTGGTTTTACCGCCGATGAACATCTAGAAGCTATCTACTTGTCTTACACTAAATATGAGTCTTAACTGTGACTCCTGGGTTCTGTCCGATCGGGGCTTAAGGGAGCAACAAAAAATGACTTTTGTTCGCTGGCAATATTAGTGTGGGGCAGGGATTTCCCTGCAATTAAAGCCTCTAGGTTTGCTGTCATGATGTCTTTGGGGACAAAACCGATCGCTTCTCCCAAAACGTCTTTCTTGCTGCTTAAAAAGACGAAATGGGGAATACCATCCACCTTAAATTGTCTTAATTCCGGCAGCCAACGACTGTTATCTACATCGAAAAAGACAAAATTGACCCGATCGCTAAATTCCTGTTGTAATGACCGTGTATCCGCTGCCATGGACTGACAAGTTTCACACCAATCAGCATAAAATTCCACGATCGTGGGTAACCCATTCCCTTGGGCTACCTCCCAGGAGGTACTGTGCGCCACAACAGCACTGAGGGAAACATCTTGATTTTTTGCCTGGATGCCCACAAAAAGCAGAGCCGCTAACACGATCGCGGTTAGGGCAATGACAATGTTGGTAATTTTTTGCTCCATAAGTTTGTACGGTAAACCCTACCCCGGTATTGATTGCTACTAGTTTAGCTCTTCGTTACATTAGCAGTCATAGGGAAAGAGTGCTAATCCCACAAACGTTGAAAGATAAGGAGAATTTACCTATGGCAACATTGTCTTTAGGTGCAGCCAGCGTCAAGCCCCTCGGCGATCGGGTCTTGGTCAAGGTTGTAGCTCAAGAGCAAAAGACAGCCGGTGGCATTATTCTGCCCGATACTGCCCAAGAAAAGTCCCAGGTGGGGGAAGTAGTTGCAGTGGGCAAGGGCAAGGTCAATGACGATGGCACTCGTCAGCCTGTGGATGTGCAGGTAGGCGATCGGGTGTTTTATTCCAAGTACGGCGGCACTGACATCAAGATCGGTCAGGAAGACTATGTTTTATTGTCCGAGAAAGACATTATGGCAACAGTAGCATAAGGAGGAAGACCAATGGCAAAGCAAGTAATTTACAAAGAAGAAGCACGCCGCGCCTTGGAACGGGGTATTGATGCCCTGGCGGAAGCAGTGGCAGTTACCCTTGGTCCCAAAGGCAGGAATGTAGTCTTGGAAAAGAAGTATGGCGCTCCCCAGATTATTAACGATGGAGTCACGATCGCTAAAGAGATTGAGTTAGAAGACCACATCGAAAACACTGGCGTTTCCCTGATTCGCCAAGCTGCCTCCAAAACTAACGATGCCGCTGGAGACGGTACGACCACAGCAACCATCCTCGCCCAAGCTATGGTGAAGGAGGGTTTACGCAATGTGGCGGCGGGAGCTAATCCCATTGCCCTCAAACGGGGAATTGACCGCGCTACTGCCTACCTAGTCGATCGGATTAAGGAGCACAGTCGTCCAGTGGAAGGCTCTACTGCTATTGCCCAAGTGGCAGCGATTTCAGCAGGCAACGATGACGCAGTCGGTCAAATGATCGCCGAAGCCATGGACAAAGTAGGTAAGGAAGGGGTAATTACCCTGGAAGAAGGTAAGTCCATGACCACAGAAGTAGAAGTGACAGAGGGTATGCGCTTCGATCGGGGCTACATCTCTTCCTACTTTGTGACTGACTCCGAACGCATGGAAGTAGTCTTGGAAGAACCCTACATCCTGTTGACGGACAAAAAAATTACCCTGATCCAAGACCTGGTGCCGATTTTAGAACAGGCTTCCCGATCGGGTAAACCCCTGATGATCATTGCCGAAGACATTGAAAAAGAAGCCCTGGCTACCCTAGTAGTGAACCGTCTGCGCGGTGTCTTGAGTGTAGGTGCTGCCAAAGCTCCCGGTTTCGGCGATCGGCGCAAAGCCATGTTAGAAGACATTGCTGTTTTAACGGGAGGACAGGTAATCAGCGAAGACATCGGTCTGAAGTTAGAAGCGGTGAAGCTGGAGATGCTTGGTCGCGCCCGCCGCGTCACCATCAGCAAAGACAACACCACGATCGTGGCAGATGGGCATGAAAAAGAAGTCAAAGCACGGTGCGAACAAATCCGCAAAGAATTGGCAGCCACCGACTCCACCTATGACAAGGAAAAACTGCAAGAACGTCTGGCTAAACTCTCCGGCGGTGTCGCAGTAATCAAGGTAGGCGCGGCGACGGAAACGGAAATGAAAGACCGTAAACTCCGTCTGGAAGATGCCATCAATGCCACCAAAGCCGCGATCGAGGAAGGTATTGTCCCTGGGGGCGGCGCTACTCTAATCCATGCTTCTAAGGGCTTAGAAGCTTGGGCGAAGGAACACCTCAGCGGCGAAGAACTAACCGGCGCTATGATTGTCCTGCGCGCCCTAGTTGCCCCTGCTCTGCGCATCGCCTACAACGCTGGTCAAAACGGCGATGTGATTGTGGAACACCTCAAAGAAAAACCGTTCCCCATAGGCTATAACGCTGCCACCGATGAGTTTGTCGATATGTTTGCTGCCGGCATTGTTGACCCTGCTAAGGTCACCCGATCGGCGTTACAAAATGCGGCATCCATCGCCAGCATGGTCATTACCACCGAATGTATTGTGGTAGACAAACCTGAACCCAAGGATAAAGCCCCCGCTCCCGGTGCCGGCGCTGGTATGGACTACTAACAGGAGTTACCCTTCGACAAGCTCAGGGGAGGGAAGTCCCCTCTCCCTTTCTGGGTGAGGGTTTCACAAAAGCAACGTAAGTGCCTTCTGTCCGGCTCTCTCCCGGTTAGGGAGAGGGAAAAGTGTTGTCAGTCCATCCATTCACTTTCGTTTTTGACTAGGGGAGATAACAGATGATCGAAGCCCTCTGCCAGACTGGGGGGCTCTAGTTGTAATTGTTTGTACATTTCAATAATTACTGCTTCAGATACTTGACGATCGCGCTGTTGATTTCGCATCAAGCAAATCCACAGGGGTTCATTGAGCCACCAACCCTTAATGGGGTTAAAGTTGTACTGCCGCAGGCTAGTAATTACGGTGCGACGGTATTCTGCTCTGTAGTTTGTGGCATCATAAATAAGGTCACGCCGATCGGTGCTGGCTTGGGCAAAGATGCCTTCGATCTCCCTCCATATTTCTGCCCAATCCCCTTGAATGGCGGCATTCCCATAGAGTTGTTGCCGGACTCGATCGGGGTTGATTACCAGAGTTGTAGGAGATTGCTGAGCTAAAGCCCTGGCTAGAGTAGATTTGCCACTCCCCGGCACACCAATCAAAACGATCGCAGTTGCCATAAACCTTTTATCTGGAAAGACCTATGCCCACTTTACACGAATACACAGTTACTAATATTGACGGACAGCCTGTCAATCTGTCTCAATACCAAGGCAAAGTTTGTTTGGTTGTCAATGTCGCCTCCCAGTGCGGTTACACGCCTCAATACAAAGGTTTAGAGGCTCTCTATCAGAAGTATAAAGACCAGGGATTTGTCATTTTAGGTTTTCCTAGTAATGACTTCGGTGCCCAAGAACCTGGTACGGAGGCAGAAATTAAAGAGTTCTCCACTTCTCGTTATGGTGTCACCTTTGATATGTTTAGTAAGGTGTCTGTGAAGGGTGAGAACAAAGCGCCGGTCTATCAGTGTTTAACGGCAGCTACTAACAGCGAGGTACAGTGGAATTTCAACAAGTATCTCGTTGATAAGCAGGGTAATGTGGTGAAATACTATCCCTCCAGTGTGGCACCGGATAATCCTGATTTGATCAAGGATATTGAATCTCTATTGAACTCTTAGGAGAATGCCAACCTAGTGGTCGTTCGGCGAGACAGCTGACAGCTCACCGAGCGACTGACGAGTTGCATAGGGGTAGATGGGAAAATATAGCTTTTTCCTAAGTCGTTAGTTACGCCATCACCCCCAGCCCCTCTCCCAAAACGGGGCTATCCTTACTGTACCAAGTCTTTAAGGTCGGAAACCCTCACCCTAGCCCTCTTCCCAAAAGGGAGAGGTACTGCCTTTCTCCCCGCTGCGCGAGAAGGTAAAAGCTGTAAGAACTATCGATCGACGGATAAATAAAAATGATTGACCTCTACTACTGGACTACTCCTAACGGGCATAAGGTAACGATATTTCTGGAAGAAGCAGGACTGGAATACAAAATCATTCCCATCGACATCCGATCGGGGGCGCAGTTTAGCCCGGAGTTTCTGCGGATTTCTCCCAATAATCGCATTCCCGCGATCGTGGATCATCAACCCTTGACGGGGGAACCCATCTCCGTATTTGAGTCGGGGGCAATTTTGCTTTACTTGGCGGAAAAAACGGGGAAGTTTATCCCTTCCGATCTCAGAGGCAGGGTTAAAGTGCTGGAGTGGCTCTTCTGGCAGATGGGAGGGCTAGGACCGATGGCGGGGCAGAACCATCATTTTGGTACCTATGCTCCCGAAAAAATTCCCTACGCCATCGATCGCTATGTGAAAGAGACAAATCGCCTCTATGGTGTCCTCGATCGACAGTTGCAAGGGCAAGAGTTCATTGCCGGGGACTATTCTATTGCCGATATGGCTTGTTATCCCTGGATTGTGCCCTACGAGAGGCAAAAGCAGGATATTAACCAGTTTCCTAACTTGCAGCGCTGGTTCGAAAGGATGAAGGCAAGGGAGGCTGTCCAACGAGCCTATGAGAAGGCTAAGCCCTGGCAGAATACACCCGCCCCTGCGGACAGCCACAAAATTCTCTTTGGTCAGACTGCCCAAACGATCGGGGGTAATTAAATAACCTGACAGGACTTAGGCTGAGGGGAAATTACCCACAGTCCTGAACATTTCCAGAAGTATTGAACTCAGGTTGTGGGTCTTTT
>PHFO01000018.1 GCA_002861535.1 Cyanobacteria bacterium M5B4
AAACCCATCAAAGTATATAAAGAATCGCTCCAATTAGCAGAAAAGTCATTTACATTAACTTCCCAACAGCCTGTTTTACTAAAATCTAAGGCTAGTCTTAGTCTTTCTTCACTCTCTGCTAAGGCTTTTCTCTCGATCATTATTTGTTGGAATAGTTCCGATCGTTCGATGGCAATCGCTAGTTGTTTAACAGCAATCTCAGCTAAACTTACATCTTCTTTAGTCCATTCATAGGTTCTCTGGTGAAAATCGAGGGAAACTACACCCCAGACTTTATCATTAACCACGATCGGCACTGACAACCAGGCACCAGGAAATAACTCTGCTAAATCTCTATTGACAGAATCATCTAAACAAGAACTATCATTTATTTGCACGGTTTCACCATTTACGATCCGCTCAGCAAAAGGATTACCTCTATGATTGATGCGGATACCCATAACAGAGGGAATCCGATCGTGAAGACGACTTTCACAGATTGGCTCCCAATATCCCTGCTCGGCATAAAACTTGGTGATTTCCACCCGATCGACCCCAATTAACTCCCGCAATCTTCTCATAGCAATATCAAAAATCTGCCCCAGATCAAAAGACTGATGGAGCATCTGCATCATTTCTGTCAGAATTTGGTTATAGGTGATTTGTTTTGTCTTTTGTTTTTCCAAGTCTTTACGGACTGTAATATCACGCAAAAGAGCTACTATCCCCTGTATAGCAGGATGTTCTAATAAATTAGTAACTGATGCTTCAAAATACTGCCATTCTTTCTTGTGGTTAATGGCTCTAAATTCTACGCTGGGCAGGGTTTGATTTGGTCTTTCTAAAGCAGTCTGCAAGGTGCTGGCGATCAAGTCAACATCTTCAGGATGCACAAATTCAAAGGCATTATGATTGAGTACATCACTACAAAGGAAACCTAAAACCCTAGAAGCAGAAGGTGTACAGTAGACAAATCGCCACGATCGGTCAATTATCACTAAAATATCGTTGCAGTTTTCTATCACTGCCTTAAAGTTTATCTCTTGATCTCTTAAATAAAAGATGCTGTCCCCGTTATCTGCGATCGGTTCGTAGGTCTCACTCATTATGTCCCGCGCAGTTAGACCCTCTGAACCACTGGCAATCCCTCTAATTACATCCCGATCGGAGACGACACCGATCGCTTTACCGTTTTCGGTGACTACTAGGTAGCGTAGATTACTTTGAGTCAGGGTCTGAGCAACAGCAGAGAGGGGCTGGTCGGGATGGACGCTAATTAAGCGATCGAGCATAGGGGCGATGATAAATATTCTTTAATTATAGTCTCTGGAAGATCATATTAAATAAATCCGAAATAACTAAATTAAATCTTAAAACAAATTAAAATAACCTACACTTTTAGCTCAATCAGTAATATTTACAGCTTTCTGACTGATAAATAATTCAGCGGTTTTGTAGAATAAATGATAGCAACTTAAACCTACGCTTGTTTGTCTGCCAATTTCCTTAAACAGCGATTAACAATTTCAGGCTAAAATTAGCATTCCCTGGTCGTAAATGTAACATTTCCCCTTATGCTCCCGATCGTTACACAAAACTTAACATTAAATAATATGGACACTGCAACCACATCATATTAACCTGGTATCATTTCAAATCTATAAAAAAGGAAAGTTATGGCAATTCAACGTGGTTCCAAGGTCAGAATCCTGCGGAAGGAGTCCTACTGGTATCGGGATGTCGGTACAGTTGCTTCTGTAGACAAGAGCGGCATCATCTACCCGGTAATTGTGCGCTTTGACAAAGTCAACTATTCTGGCGTAGCTACTAATAACTTTGCTATTGATGAAGTAGAAGAAATCTCTGCTTAATGCCCGAACTACCAGAGGTGGAAACGATCCGATCGGGATTGGAGGCTTCCACAACAAATCGGAGGATTGAAAAGTGTGATGTCTTGCTAGCAAGAACGATCGCTTTTCCTGATTCTCCGTTTATTTTTGCCAGGGTGTCAAACATCAGACAATCCGCGCCTGGCATCGTCGCGGCAAATATCTCTACTGCGAACTATCTAAGGGTTATCTAGTCATTCATCTACGCATGACAGGACAACTAAAATGGAATTGTCAAGACCAACCGATTTCTAGTCATACCAGGGTGAGGTTTTGGTGTGATCAGCAAGTGGAATTGCGCTTTGATGACCAACGCACCTTCGGGCAGATGTGGTATGTCCCCCCCGATCGGTCTTTGGCTTCCGTTGTCACTGCTTTTCAGACTTTAGGTGTAGAACCCCTGAGTGCAGACTTTACAGTGGATTATCTGGTAGCAAAGTTAAACCTTAGCAAACGACCGATCAAAACTGCTTTGTTAGACCAAACGATCGTGGCGGGGATCGGTAACATTTATGCTGATGAGTCTTTGTTTTTAGCTGGTATTCATCCTTTACGATCGTGTCATTCCCTAACCGTAAAAGAGATGACAAAATTACATAAGGGGATCATTCAAGTTTTACAAGATGGACTGGAATACGGCGGTACTACTTTTAGCAGTTATCTAAACAGCAATGGCACTAAAGGTAATTATCTCGATCGGGCTTGGGTCTTTCGCCGCACCGGTGCAGAATGCCGCGTATGTGGTAACAAGATCGATCGGTTAAAGATTGGCGGTCGTTCTTCCCACTTTTGTCCGGTTTGCCAGCCCCAATAGGTGTAGAGTTGCGGAGCAATCGGGAAGATATAGGTGCTGATTTGATCCCCATTTGAGGATCAGGACTTACGTTGCTTTTTCTGAAACCCTCTCCCCAAAAGGGAGAGGGGACTTCCCTTCTCCCACAAGGGGGAGGGATGAAGGGAATTTTCCTCAGCGTAAGTCCTAGATATATCTAACCAGAGAAGTATGCGCGCAAATGATCCCCTTGTTAGGTTGTGAGTGTTCTTATTTGTCGTCATTCATTTTTCTGCATTTTTAATTAGTCTTTTTTCATCTTTTGATATTCACTCACCTTACGGAGCAACAAATCATCCATAGGAGGAAATGTCATGGAACTTGCTGGAAAAACCGCCCTGATTACAGGTGCATCGCGGGGGATCGGCAGAGCTATTGCCCTCGAATTTGCTCGGCAAGGCGTGCAACAACTGCTGATTTTGGCTCGTAGTCAAGATGCTCTCATCGAATTAGCTCAAGAAATCAGCACGATCGGGGGTAATGCCATTCCCATTGTCTGCGACCTGCGGGATAGCGAACAAGTGAATATCATGGTTGCCCAAGCATGGCGGGATCATGGTCCCATTGATATTTTGGTCAATTGCGCCGGCATTGCCCATCAGCAATTGTTCTTGGAATCCCATCCCCGTAAGCTCCAAGAAGAAATTGGCGTGAATTTGATTGGCTTACTCACCATCACCCGATCGATGGCGCGGCGCATGGTGAAACAAAAACAAGGTTTGATCGTCAATGTCTCCAGTTTAATGGGGAAACTAGCAGCACCAACTATGGCGACTTACTCAGCTACGAAATTTGCCATCTTGGGCTTGACCCAAGCGTTGCGGGGAGAACTGCAACCCTACAACGTGCGTGTAGTGGCATTGTTACCTTCCTTGACCGATACGGATATGGTAAGAGAGCAGAAACACTTCCGTTGGGTTATTCCCCAAAGCGCAGAAGTAGTCGCCAAGGCTCTTGTGCGGGGCATTAAACGGGGTAAATCAGAAATTATGGTCGGCTGGCAGTCCCAGATGGCAACTCTGTTACAGCGGTTACTCCCCTCCATCGCCGAAAAGTTAGTCCACTTTGCTGCCCCCGAAATTATGCCTGAAGCTATTTGATCCCGATTCGGGGAGATTTCTCCCTGATTGGGATGATCTTTGCTACAGTAGTGCCAACTTAATTCCAGGAGACTTGTTGTGAATCAAACCATCTACCAAAGACTACTCCCTTCCTGTCTTGCCATTTCTGCTTTGGTCACTCCGCCTGCTAAAGCTCTAACAGAAGCACAGGTTTTAGAACGTCTGAGTGGGGTGCCTGTGTTTACAATCACCGATGACAAGGGCGCGCCTCTCCTTGGTAGTGCCAAAAAAGGGGGAGATGAACAAATTTTGTTGTTCTTTTTGAATCCCAACGATGCCCAAACCATGTTAAAACAAGTGCAGACCGCTAATCCTGATGTAGGTAAAAAGGCAAGGGTGATCGTCCGATCGATGAATGATGCCTACAAAGTAATCAGAGAAAATAAGGACAAAAAGATTGCTTTTCAGATTGTGCCTTCCCAGACGAGTTTAGATTCTGCTCGTACTCTTTTGACAGCGGGGGGTAAACCTCCAGCCCAACTGCCCAATGTGCCCATCTTTTTTGCTGTGAGTGGTAACGGTCCCCAAGATGGTCTGCTCACGATCGAGCAACAGGGTAAACAATTTGTTCCTTTCTTTTTTGAACAAAATGACCTGAAAAGTATGATCGACAACGCTACCAAGGGACAGCCCAACATTGCCCAGACTGCGAAGATTCAGGTGACGAATCTGTTTCAAGTCCTCGATTCTATGGTTTCTACGGAGAAAAATAAGCCTAGCAGCGAAGTAGAGAAGTTTACTTTTATTCCTTCTCGTGCTGCCTACGAGTGGATTATCAAGAATCAAACCCCTGCTAGTTCTCCCAAAAAATAGAGTGTTTATACGGGAGGATAATTGAAGCGATAACCCACATTCCGCACTGTTTCAATTAGGGAGGGGTGCATTTTTTTACGCAGTGACAGGACATGGGTGTCGATCGTGCGGGGATTGTTTATTATCCCTGACCACGCCCTTTGTAATAATTCTTCTCGGGGGAGGGGCATCCCTTCTGCTAGGGCTAAAACATAGAGGAGACTAAATTCTTGGGGGCTGAGGTCGATCGTTTGATGGTTAAATTGCACTACCCTCTGAATTAGATCGATCGTAAGCGACCCGAAGTCCAAAATTGCTGGGGGGGCAGGGGAGCGGCGCGCCAAGACCGCAATGCGGGCTAAAAATTCCTGCAGACCAAAGGGTTTTTTGAGGTAGTCATCAGCTCCTAATTGCAAACCCTGGACAATATCTGCTTCCTTGGTGCGATTAGAAATTAGCATGATGACCGATCGTTTTTGGGGAAATATCCATCGACATAGTTCTAAGCCATCTCCATCGGCTAACTCCGTATCAATTACAACTACTTGCGGCAATTTAGATAAAAATACTTCCTTGGCTTGATGGATATTAGTTGTTAAATAGACTGAATAGTTTGCCTGCTGGAGGTGCCACCGCAGGAGGGAACCTAAGCTAGGATTACTTTCAACAATCTGCACAGTCGCAGGCATAAATCTTGCTCAGTGACCTATCGTAGCATTGTCTCATATTTGATTTAGGCTTTGTAGTTTATGCCAGGGGGCGGTAAACTTTCCTGTAAATTATGCAAAAAAAGACCTATGACTTGGAATTATGTCACCCCTGGAATCCCCGATCAGCAGTTTGCCCGCCTCCCTGGTATTCCCCTTAGCCCCCTGGAGGTGAGGGTGTTAATTTTAAGTCAGTTGCGCCTCCAGGCAAATTCGGTTCTGTGGGATGTGGGAGCCGGCACGGGCACGATCGCGGTGGAATCGGGCTTACTCCTAAAATCGGGACAGGTAGTTGCGATCGAACGGGATGAAGAAGTGGTGGGCTTAATTGAACGAAATTGTCAAAATTTTCACGTGTCTAACGTCACGGTCAAGGCGGGATCGGCGCCCCAATGTCTCCAGGACTTGACCCCCCTTCCCGATCGGATTTGCATCGAAGGCGGGCATGACCTCAAGGGCATTATTTTGACCGCCTGGGAGAAGCTCGCTGACTACGGGCGCATCGTCGCGATCGGGTCAAGTTTGCAAGACCTCTACCAAATTTTGCAGACCTGGAGGGAAATACCCATCCACAATGTCGAAGCCGTACAATCAGGAATCAATCGCTTAGAAACAAGGGGCAATCAACAATTGTTTACTGCTACTAACCCCCTATTCATTTTAAGTGGCGACAAACTTCCCCTCTAAAGTTTGCCAAACCGTCTTTCCCGTTGTTGGTAAGCTAATAATGCCCGATAGAATTGCCCCCGATCGAAGTCGGGCCAAAGGGTAGAAGTAACATAAATTTCGCTGTAAGCTAACTGCCATAATAAAAAGTTACTAATCCGCATTTCTCCGCTAGTACGAATTAGTAAATCTGGATCGGGTAAACCACTGGTGTATAGATAACGCTCCACCAACTGCCCGTTAATTTCATCCACCGTCAAGTTGCCGCACTGCACTTCCATGGCAATGCGCTGACAGGCTTGGACTAATTCTTGCCTGCCTCCATAGTTAGTTGCTACCGTAAATAATAAACTTTGATTATCTTTGGTCAGGGTCATTGCCCGTTGAATTTGCTCCCGTAGAGAAGGGGGTAAATCTGACAAACTGCCAATAAATTGAATACGCACATCTTCTTGGATCAATTGGGCTAATTCTTGACCTAAAACTGTTTCAAACAGCAACATTAGAAAGTTTACTTCTTCGCGGGGGCGCTGCCAATTCTCTGTCGAAAAAGCATAGACTGTTAACGCTGGGATTCCCCAATCTTTACAACACCGCAGTAATTCCTTCAGGGTCTCGGTGCCCTGGCGGTGCCCCACAATCCGCGGTAGACCCTTCTGCCTTGCCCATCTACCGTTGCCGTCCATAATTACTGCTACATGGCGCGGTAACTTTTGCCGATCGAGGCTGGGAGGAAGACTAAGCAATTGCTGAAAAGTGGGAAGGGGTGTAGATTCTGTTGCCATAATACTGTCCGTAAGGCTTAGATAGTTAATTTATCAGAGTTTTCACCTGACCCCATGAGGGAATGGGGGAATCCTTATTACAAGTTATGGAGAGCCTAACTCATAGCCAAAAAGTTGGGGGTCTGCCGCCGTTAACACTAAATCAGCTAAGCCGTATTCTGCCCAGCGCCGATCGCAGAGGTCTTTGATGAGGGGGTCTGTTGCCAGGGCTTCTCCCCAAACTTGATCGCTTTCGGGGGGGATTTTGATCGTGGCATCAATGCCCATCCTACTGCCTAGTCCCGGGCGTTCGCAGGCAAAGTCTAAGCTGTCGAAGGGGGTGTCAGGAATGATAAAGACATCTCTGATGGGGTCTACGCGGGAACTGACTGCCCAAATTACCGATCGGGGGTCGCGGATATTGATGTCACTGTCAACAACCACAACAAACTTGGTATAGGTAAATTGGGGTAGGGCACTCCAAAAGGCGAGGGCAGCGCGGCGTGCCTGTCCGGGATAGGATTTTTTAATTGCCAAAATTGCCATCTTGTAGCTCAGGGCTTCCATGGGTAGGAAAAAGTCGGTGATTTCCGGGAATTGTTGCCGCAAAATCGGCGTATAGATGCGGTTAAGGGCAATGGCAATCATAGCCTCCTCTTTGGGGGGGCGACCGCTAAAGGTGGTGAGATAGATGGGGTCGGGACGCTGGGTGAGGCAATGGAAGCGGATTAGGGGGCACGATCGTTAATGGTGCCGTAGTAGCCCATGTGGTCGCCGAAGGGACCATCGGTAGCGTATTCGTTAGGATCGATCGTGCCTTCTAAAATGATTTCCGCTAGGGCGGGGACTTCTAAATCGAGGGTGTGGCACTTGACTAGCTGGACTCCTTCCCCGCCGTAGAGTCCCGCAAAGAGCCATTCCGACAGATCGATGGGGATAGGGGTAGCCGCTGCCATGATCAGTAGGGGGTCTACCCCCAGGGCGATGGCAATTTCTAGCTTTTTGCCCATTTCCTTTGCCTTGCGCAGGTGGCGGGCACCGCCCCGGATGGAAAGCCACTGCACTGTCATTGTATTTTTGGATTGTTGTTGCAAGCGATAGACGCTGACATTGGGGATGCCGTTTTCTGGGTCTTTGGTGATCACTAAACCTAGGGTGATCACATAGCCCGCATCCTTTGCCCAGGGCTTAATCAGGGGAATGCGATCGAGGTCTACGGCTTCGTTGAGATAAATTTGGCTTTGACAGGGAGCCTTCCCGATCGTGCCCTTGGGTTTGGCTTTGATCACATCCCACAAAATTTTGCCAAATTCCACTGCCTGGGATAACTTTTTAGGGGGCTTGGGACTCTGGAGCTTGCCGAGTTTTTCGCCTAAAATTTCCAACTCTGAGCTAGACTCCATCCCCATTGCCCAACATACCCGATCGGTGGTACCCAGCAAGTTGACCACCACCGGCATCGATGCCCCCCGCACATTTTCAAATAGAAGGGCTGGTCCCCCCGCCAGCAACAGGCGATTGCTAATCTCAGTAATTTCCTGATCCCGATCGACTGGGGCGCTAATGCGGCGGAGCTGTCCCCTCTGTTCGAGGAGTTGTAAAAAATGCCGTAGGTCTCTGGTCATAACCCATACCAAAACTATCTCTATCCTATAGGAAGCGATCGGTATCGGCTATCAAACACCTGACACAACCTGGCGAATTAGGGGCATACGATCCTGAATATAACGATGAAGGGCGGTAAATTGATTGCCATCTAAACCGGAAGATTCTTGCACTCGATCGAGGAGCCAGACCTTAAGGCGTTCGTCATCCATCGGTAAAACTTGATGGGGATTGAGATGATTCACCATATCCCAAAATAGTCGCATGATTGTAGGTTGCACTGTACTCACCTGATCTTAATAAGTTTTTAAGATTTACTCCCCCACTATTGAAACACTAATATGCTAGGAATTGCCAGAATTACATAAAAAGCAACAATGCTTAGGTACTTACAGACCCAAAATGTAAAGCAAGTTAGGATTTACGAAGCCTAGTCCTAAACTTAAATTTCTGTCCAATTTAGGTAAACCTTAATCCCATAGTACAATTTAGCCAGATTATTGAGGTGGATGTGAACAAGGGCACCCTGGTAGAAGCAAAACTAAACGGAAACTACCGCCTTTTAGTGATTGAGGGTACGGAGGGGAAAAAGCACTTCCAAGCCATGGATGAAAATGGCAACACCCATACCATCCACCCCAGGGAAATTGAATATGTCGTTCCCCACAGCCGGCTTCTCAATCCTAGCCAAATTCCTCAATTTAGGATGCAGGTGGAACCCCTCCTCGATCCGACGCAGCTGGAAATTGCCTGGGAGGTATTGCAGGGGGAATCAACTACAGCGGAACAATTAGCAGAGTTGTTGTTCTCCACGACCGATGCCCATTCTTGCTATGCTGCCCACTATTTGTTAAGGGAAGACCGCATCTATTTCAAGCAAAAGGGAGAGGTCTACGAAACCCGATCGCCAAGCCAGGTAGAGGAGATCAAACATCAAATCACGATCGGGCAGCAGCGGGCGCAGGAAGCCCAGGAGTTTAGCGATAAGATTCACAGCCGCCTCCAGGGGGAACCGGTGGAATGGAAACCGGCGGAACGCCAGCGCTTGGAATGCCTGGAGCGCTATGTTCTCCATCCCCAGGAGATTACGGAAAAGGATAAAAACCAAGCCCTAGAGATTCTCTCGATTGCCAAACGATTGAAAAATGAAGGGGCAGCCTTTGATCTATTAGTAGATTTGGGTCTGTGGCATGTCCATGAGAACCTGGCGCTCAAACGCAGTCAAATTCCTTTATCTTTTCCTGGGGAGGTGTTGCAGTTGGCGGCAGAAAGATTGACTAATCCCCCCCCTGATAATGCTCTTAGACTAGATTTGCGCCATTTACATACCTACACGATCGATGATATTTCCACGACAGAAATTGATGACGGGGTGAGCATCATTGACGATCGGTTGTGGATTCACATTGCCGATCCTACGCGCTGGGTGATACCAGGGGATGCTTTGGAGCTAGAGGCGCGCAAGCGTTGTACCAGTGTCTATCTACCCACGGGGATGATTCCCATGTTTCCCCACGAGTTGGCGGCGGGACCGATGAGCCTAGTGCAGGGTCAGGATTGTTGCGCCCTTTCCTTTGGGGTTAGTCTTCAGGAAGATGGTTCTATCCAAGACTGGGAGATCAGAACCACGATCGTGCGCCCTACCTACCGCCTCACCTACGAGGATGTGAATGAGATGTTAGAACTGGGGGCAGAATCTGACCTCGATCGGATTTTTTATTGGGCGAAAAAGCGGGAGCAATGGCGGCTGCGCCAGGGAGCAGTGGCAATTCATCTGCCGGAGACCAGCATCAAGGTCAAGGATAATGAAGTTACTCTGGAATTGCAGGAAGATTCCCCTGCGCGGCAGTTAGTTTCGGAGATGATGATTTTGGCAGGAGAAATTGCCGCCAAGTTTGCTATCGCCCACCAGTTGCCTGTGCCTTTCCGTTCCCAGCCCCAGCCCCAGTTACCCCCCCAAGAGGAGTTAGAGCAAATTCCGGCAGGGAGTGCCCGATCGTGGGCAATTTGTCGGACGATGAGCCGATCGGAGGTGAGCCTAGAACCCCAGCCCCATGCGGGTTTGGGACTGAGTGCCTACGTGCAAGCCACTTCGCCGATTCGTCGTTATAGTGATTTGATTGTCCACTACCAAATTAAGGCGGCTCTGTTGGGACAACCGCCCCTATTTACCTCAGAGCAGGTGCAGGAAATAATCGCGCTGATCGATGTGGCAGCCTACGATGCCCTTCAGGTGGAACGACAGACGAATCGCTATTGGAGCTTAGAGTTTTTACGCTGTCATCAAGACAGTGTTTGGCAGGCGCTGTTTTTAGATTGGCTCCGGGAAAATGACAAACTAGGTCTGATCTTGTTAGAAGAGATTGGGCTCAAATTACCGATCAAGCTGAATCGTCAAGTAAATAAAGGTGAACATCTACAGGTTAAAGTCTCCCTAGTCAATCCCCGATCGGATATGATCCAATTCCAGGAATTAGTCACGCCTCAATGATAGCCACCGATCGCAAAAAACTATGGCAAGCGGCAATCAAACTGCCCATGTACAGTGTGGCAGTAATGCCGATCGTTGTGGGCAGTGTGTTAGCTTGGCTCGATCGTGACATTTTTAATTGGCAGAGGTTAGGTCTGTTTCTGTTAGCAGGGGTCTGTATTTTAGCCTGGGAAAACCTATGCAACGATGTGTTTGATGCAGAAACGGGTATCGATCGGCATAAGTATCACTCGATCGTGCAGTTGACTAACAACCCTAAACTGGTCTTTGTCATTGCTAACACTTTGTTGTTTTTTGGTCTTTTGTTTTTAAGTCTTATTGCTTGGCAACAACAAGACATAACGGTCTTGCTTTTAGTTTTGCTTTGTTGTTTTTTAGGATACGCCTACCAATCTCCGCCCTTCCGTCTGGGTTATGTGGGCTTGGGGGAGATGTTATGCTTTTTCGCCTTTGCCATTACCATCGCTGCTGCCTACTATTCCCAAGTGCAGTCCTTTAGTTTTGCTATCGTTTTACCAGCTCTGATCAACGGTTTAAGTACAACTTTAATTCTCTTTTGTTCCCATTTTCATCAAGTGGAAGACGATCGATCGGCGGGTAAGTTCTCCCCGATCGTGAGATTAGGCACAAAACGATCGGCGCAAATCATCCCTTTTGTCTGCATTAGTTTGTATCTATTAACTTTGATCGGTATTGTCTTGCATCTTTTGCCCTGGTCAGCCATAACGATCGGTATTAGTATGCCCTTTGCTTGGCAGTTAGTCAAAATCACCGATCGGTATCACGACCAACCGGAACAGATCAAAAATTGCAAATTTATTGCCGTAGGACTACACTTCTGGAGTAATCTAGGTCTTGTGATTGGTCTGATTGTCTCCCATGCCCTATAAAGCCCGTGTTTATGTCACCCTCCGTGCCTCCGTCCTCGATCCCGCTGGCACCGCCGTGCAAAAAGCAATCCAAGAGCAAATGAATGTAGAGATACAATCCGTCCGCATCGGCAAATTCATCGAAATTTTTTTAGACAGCCCCGATCAAACCAAGGCGCACCAGACCATCCAGCAAATCTGTGAACAGTTCTTGGCAAACCCCGTGATCGAAGACTTTTGCTTTGAACTAGATGAAATCCCTAGGGTCAGCAATCTTGCCAGCCAGGGCTGAAGCCGCTGCCGTATAGGGCGATGCCAGATAGACTTGGGCTTGTTTGCTGCCCATTCTGCCAGGGAAATTACGATTAGTTGTTGATACACAAACCTCCGCCTCGTTCATCCTGCCAAAGGTGTCCTTGGGACCCCCCAAACAAGCCGCACAGGAAGGAGCCGCCGGCTCCATACAACCCGATCGGGCAAAAATTTCCGCCAGGGTCATCCCCTCTACTTTCTCTGTGAACAGGTCGTCGTAAACCTTTTGCGTAGCAGGCACCAGATAGGTAGGAACCTTCACCTGCTTGCCCTTTAACAATTTTGCCGCGTTGATAAAGTCTGTGGTCTTGCCCCCCGTGCAGGAGCCGATGTAAACCCGATCGATGGGGGTATCTTTCACTTCCGAAACCTTTGCCTTGTTGTCGGGGGAGTGGGGCTTCGCCACGATCGGCTCTAGCTTGCTGACATCATAGATACGATGGGAATAGTAACTAGCATCCCCATCCGGGTAGAGAGCTTCAAAGGGCTTGTCAGTACGAGCACGCACATAGTCGAAGGTAGTTTGATCGGCAGCAATCACGCCGTTTTTGCCCCCCGCCTCGATCGCCATATTGCAGAGAGTCATCCGTTCTTCCATGGTCATCGCCCCGATCGTTTCGCCATCAATTTCCAGCGCGCGGTAGGTAGCCCCTGCCACGCCAATATCCCCAATTACCTGCAAAATCAAATCCTTTGCCAGGAGGTAGGGAGGCATTTCGCCGACAAAAGTAAAGCGCATCGTGGCTGGCACCTTGATCAACAACTTGCCCGTCCCCATCACAAACGCCGCGTCCGTGTTGCCAATCCCTGTGGCAAACTGCCCAAACGCCCCCGCATTGCAGGTATGGGAATCCGTGCCAAACAGCACCTCCCCAGGGCGGGTATGACCTTCCTGGGCTAGGGCAATGTGACAAACCCCCTTGTAGTCTGGGTTCGCCTTAAAATTACTCAAATCCGTAATATCGTAGAAATACTTAATCCCCTGCTCCTGAGCAAATTCCCGCAGAATATCGAGGTTGCGATTTGCCCTGGCATCGCTGGTAAAAATATAGTGGTCAGGGATTAAAACTACCTTTTCCCGATCCCACACCTTGGCATTTTGCCCAAACTCCCGCTTGAATACCCCGATCGTGCCGGGACCACACACATCATGGGTCATCAACAAATCCGCCTTGACCCAAATATTTTCCCCAGGAACAACATGACTCCGATCGCAGGCTTTTGCCAAGATTTTTTCTGTCAATGTCATTCCCATAGTGTTTTCCCTAAATTAAAATACAGGTTTCCATTATAGCTCATACCCGATGGGCGCACTAGGGGGAAAAAGGGGACTTCATTTTTGTTGGACAAACATACAATTATTTTTGGGTTTTATGTCTGTGGTCAGAAGGGGCAAAACTGGAGGCAAACCAATGGTTTAGCTTCCCTATCTCCTTGTAAAATTAGGCATTAAACAGCAAAAAGATAAAAACACAGATAGAAGTTTAATCCCTAAAAAACAAATGACGAAAAAAAGGTCATCAAAGCCTGAGGGGAGGGACACGATGGGGAATTTGCGCAGATGCCTTGCCAAGTGTCCCCCCAAAGACCACAATAGGGTTCATAAAGCAAGCAAGGTGAGCTATGAGAGACGTACTTTCCATCATCCTCGGCGGGGGACAGGGCACAAGGTTGTATCCCCTGACCAAGTTGCGAGCAAAACCAGCGGTGCCATTGGCGGGCAAGTATCGACTAATTGACATCCCTTTGAGTAACTCGATCAACTCTGGTATCGATAAAATTTATGTATTGACCCAGTTTAATTCCGCTTCCCTCAATCGTCATATTAACCAAACTTATCGACCTGCTCCTTTTAGCGATGGTTTTGTTGATGTATTAGCCGCCCAGCAGACCCCCGAGAGTACGGATTGGTTCCAGGGTACTGCTGACGCAGTGCGCCAGTATTTGTGGTTGTTTGAGTCCTGGGATGTGCGGGATTACTTGATTTTATCGGGGGATCATCTCTACCGCATGGACTATCGTTTATTTATCGAGCGCCATCGCCAGACCAACGCTGACATTACTTTAGCGGTTTTGCCAGTAGATCAAAAGCGGGCTTCTGCCTTTGGTTTGATGAAAATTGACAGCACCGATCGGGTGATTGGCTTTAGCGAAAAACCCAAGGGTATAGAGCTAGAAAAGATGAGGGTAGATACTTCTGTTTTAGGCTTAACCCCGGAACAGGCATTGCAAAATCCTTTTATTGCTTCTATGGGTATTTACGTCTTTCGCAAGGAAGTTTTAATTGAAACCCTGCGCAGTAATCCTACCCATGTTGATTTTGGCAAAGAAATTATTCCCAACGCCATCGATCGGTATAACTTGCAGACCTATTTGTTTAATGATTATTGGGAAGATATTGGAACGATCGAAGCCTTTTATCATGCCAACATCAATTTAACTCGTTATCCTAATCCTCCCTTTAAGCTCTACGAAGATGATGCTGCTATTTATACCAGACCCCGTTATTTACCTCCTACTCAAGTAGTAGACTGTCAGATCAAAGACTCCATTTTAAGTGATGGTTGTGTATTAGAACGATCGTCTATCAGTCATTCTGTTTTAGGTTTACGTCTCCATGTCAAAGATGGCTGCGTAATTGAAGATTCTTTATTTATGGGTTGTGACTTTTATCAAAAGAAAGAAGAGATCGCCAATGAAATGAGCCAAGGCAAAGTACCGATGGGAATTGGGGAAAATACGGTCATTCGGCGCGCTATTATTGATAAAAACGTGCGCATCGGGAAAAATGTACAGATCATTAACCGCGATCACGTGCAAGATGCTGACTGTGAAGACAGGGGTTATTGCATCCGCGGCGGCATCGTCATTATTTTGAAAAATGCTACTATCCCTGATAACACAATTATTTAGATGAACTTTCGATCGTCTGGATAGTTTGTTTGGTGCGATCGATCCAGACCTGATTTTGTTGTTTTTGATAGAGATTAAGGGCGGTCGTCAGAGCAGCGATCGCTTCTTTTTTCCGCCCTGTCTTGCTATAAACAATGCCTAAAGTAAAATGAGCGTCAGATAGATTAGGATTGAGTCCGATCGATCGTTGTAAACTATTAACAGCGCTGGGAATATCTCCTTGTAAAAAAATAACGCTCCTAAATTGTAGTGGGCTTGGCTATACTTAGGATTTAGTTGGATCGCCTTCTGGTAAAGATCAAAAGCATCGTTGTTATTTCCTGCTTCTTGATTCAGTAATCCTAAATGGTAGAAGATTTCTGGTTTGCTAGGATCGAGTTGTTCTGCTTTTAATAAAGAAGCAATTGCGCCTCTGTTATCTTTTAGCTCTTTTAACGCCAAACCCAGATTGTAATGGGCATTAGCCAGTTTTTCATCTAACTTGATCGCCTGTTGCAAGTACTTAACTGCTTCTTTCGGCTCCCCTTTATCCAAAAAGACCGCCCCCAGATCGTTGTAGACTGGTGCAAAGTGTGGTTTTAGTTCCACCACCTTTTGAAAGACAGTAATAGCTTCTGCTAAATTCCCCGTTCCTGCTAAGGCTAAACCGAGGTTGTAATAGGCAGGAACGAATTGCTGATCTTTCCCGATCGCTAAACGATAGAGGGGGATCGCCTGCTGGGGATTTCCTAACCTGATAAAGGCATTGCCCCGTTCCACCAAATCGATCGCTTCCTGTGTCATCGACTGTCCTTCTACTCCGCCCCAGAGTAAAAAAATGATAGACGACAATACAAACAAAAAATGACGCATTACTTTAATAGTTCGACAAAACCCTTTTGTTTTTTAGTTTTAGTCTTGGTCTTGGGAGTGCTTTCCTTCGGTGTAACGCCCCCTAAGTCTAGTTCGGGCGGTAACTGACGATTCGCTACTGCTTCCATTAGTTTAATATGCTGGGGTAAAAGCTTGGCATGGCAATAACGATCGAGGACTGTCTGTCTGGCATTGCGGCGTAATTCAGCATAACGATCGGGATGGTCTAACACTTCTTCAATCCGATCGGCGATTTTAGCAGGACTAAAGAAGTCTACTAACAAACCGTTTTTACCATCTTCGATCACCTCTCTGACCGGCTCTGTATCAGAACCCAATACCAGACAACCGGTAGACATGGCTTCAATCATCGACCAAGATAAAACAAAAGGACGAGTTAAATAAACATGCACACTAGAAGCTTGAATTACCTGTAAATACTGTCCGTAGGGTAAACCGCCGGTAAAGTGAACACGGCTCATGTCCAGGGGGACTTTTTCCAGCATCATATCTTTGTAGGTCGTCCCCTGGGGGGCAGCCTTGCCGTAACAGACGCGATTTTCCCCCACAATCACCGCATGGACGTTAGGACGACGCTCCAACAAAATGCCCAGGGTCTCAATAAATTGGGGAAAGCCGCGATAGGGTTCCATCCCCCTTGCCACGTAGGTAACCAGTTCATCCACATGGGAGAGGTCGAGATTTTTGTCCGGCAGTACCAACTTTGCCCCTGGCTTGGGCACAAAATAGTCCGTATCCACGCCGTCGTGGAGGGCGGTAATACGGGGCTGAAACACTTCCGGGAACTGACTCCGTTGCCAATAGGTGGGGGAGATGCCCCAGTCGCAGTGCCCTAAATCCATCAAAATGGGCGCGTTCTTACTCCTAATGCGCAAAAAGTCATCGGCGTTGAGGGGTTCGTTGGGGTCAAAGTCCGCATCAGCACCCCGCGCGTTGTAATACCATTCAAAGTAGCTGAGGTGGGCTGCTCTGGGAAAAGCATCTTTGACGTATAAACTGGGACCCCAGCCGAATGGGAATAGACGAGGTCAGGATAAAAGCCCTTCTTTTTCAGTTCGTCACACATGCGATAGACCGCCTGCCCTTGTAAAACTGCCCCCTCTAAAACCCTGATGTAGTGGTGAGTTTGGGGGTTTGGCTCCCGCGCTACACTATACATCACCTTGTGCACACCGCTAATTTGTAAATTATTTTCGGTCTTGGTACCAAAAACTAGCTGGTTTTTAGGGTCTTTCCCCAGCAGGGTTGCTACATGACGAAATTGTGCAGGGAAATTAGGATGTAAGAAAAGGACGCGCATAAATAAATTGCCTAAACCAATAAAAGAGGGTAGGTAAGCGATCGGGTCGCCGTTGTTTGATAATTCTAAAACATTCTCGTCCTAGTTCGCGGTGAACATGGGCAAGTATTTTTTGTTTTACCGATGGGGGCAATCTCTTGTAACAGGAATCACCTAAGACTTTGCGCCAAACAGCATAAATTTCTGCCCAAACCCGATCGTTTTTTTGGTTTTGCCAGGTTGTTTGTTGGGGATGGATACGAAAGCCCGCTAATTCCCGATCGATGAAGCCAATATCGTAGTTTGCCATAATTCTGAGCCACATTTCTAAATCGCAGAACTGCTGGAATTGGGGGTCAAATAAGCCTAAATGATCGAAGACATTCATAGAAATTAAGACATTAGTTGGCTCACCAATTTTATTATCTGGAGGATTAAGAAAGTTAGGATCATTAAAATAAGCAAGACCAGAATCGATCGGTTTGCTTTTTGTCCAACTGTCCGTTAAATTCTTTAACCACAGCAAAGACTGATCTACATCTCCAATTAGGAATCTGCGACTAAATACCATACCTAAATTAGGATTTTGCTCTGCTAATTTCACCATAATTTCCAGACAATCGGGGGTGAGCAGATCGTCTTGAAATAGAAATTTAATGTACTTAGTGGCGTTTAGTTTTTCCTGGACAAATTGAATGCCATAGTTCCAATTATGGACTAAGCCCAACCGATCGTGACTCAAAATATACACAGGAAAATGGGAGTGGCTTTGCCAAGTATATGAAATTTCTAAAGTCCGATCGGTGGAACCATCATCGCTAATTACGACATTAAAGTCTTGATAGGATTGGCAACTGATACTGTGGAGGGCTGTTTCTAAAAATTTCGCCCCATTGTAGGTAGGAACAACGATCGTGACTGCCATTGGGAACAATTAAAATTACTGCTAATAACAGTTAGCAGAAAATTAGGATTTTTCATGAATTTTTTCTATGTTGAGTAGAGATGTTATTAGCAAGATAACGATCGTGTATTATTTCAATTTAATAAATCTCACCCCAATCAAGAATATGCTGAGTAGAATTTAGAATATCTTTGCAACAGTGCTAATGTCCCGCCTAGAGGAACTGCGCCTTCTCCTCAATCAAGCCAGCTATGCCTACTACGTCCTCGATCGTCCCATGATGGCAGATGAGGTCTACGATCGTTTGTATCGAGAATTAGTAGAACTAGAAGCCCAACACCCGGAACTAATTACTCCAGATAGCCCCACCCAGCGGGTGGGGGAGCAACCCGCCCAGGAATTTCCTAGTATTCGCCATAGAGTACCCCTCTACAGTCTGGATAATGCTTTTACCTGGGAGGACATGACGGCATGGCAGGAGCGCTGTCAAAAATTAGTGCCGATGGATTTGACCTATCTGTGTGAATTGAAGATCGATGGGGCAGCTCTGGCTTTAACCTACGAAAATGGCATTTTAGTCAGGGGGGCGACCAGGGGGGACGGCATCACCGGGGAAGAGATTACTGCCAATATTAAAACAATCCGATCGGTGCCGTTGCGGTTGCTGGGGGATGCGCCCGCCCTATTGGAAGTGCGGGGGGAGGCATTTTTGCCGTTGCATATTTTCGCCCAAATCAACCGCGATCGGGAATCCCAAGGGGAGCCACTATTTGCCAATCCTAGAAATGCTACGGCAGGTACTTTGCGCCAGTTAGACCCCAAGATTGTCTCCCAGCGCCGGTTAGACTTTTTTGCTTACCAGGCTTACGGCTATCCCGAAAATATCAAGACCCAAGGTGAGGTTTTAGAGTATCTCCGATCGTTAGGATTTCGTATAATTCCCCAGGGACAGGTTTGTCACAATTTAGCTGAAGTGAAGGATTACTACGATCGGTTTAGTACCGAGCGCCACAATTTACCCTTTATGACCGATGGCGTTGTGGTAAAAATTCAAGACCTAGCCA
This sequence comes from Cyanobacteria bacterium M5B4, assembly GCA_002861535.1. Taxonomy (GTDB): domain Bacteria; phylum Cyanobacteriota; class Cyanobacteriia; order Pseudanabaenales; family Pseudanabaenaceae; genus M5B4. The sequence goes on from PHFO01000018.1 coordinate 19,061, forward strand.
GCCAACAACAATTGGGCTTTACACAAAAGTTCCCCCGCTGGGCGATCGCCTGGAAATACCCAGCCCAGGAAGTACCCACGATCGTTAAATCCATCACTATTCAAATTGGTAGAACAGGGGCTGCCACCCCTGTAGCAGAACTAGAACCCGTACAACTAGCAGGCACCACGGTCACAAGGGCTACCCTCCACAACCGCGATCGGTTGCAGGAATTAGACTTACATATCGGCGACACCGTAGTTGTGCGCAAAGCCGGGGAAATCATCCCCGAAGTGGTCAAAGTGATTAAGGAATTACGCCCCCTGGATGCTGTGGCTTTTGTGTTCCCTAGCCATTGCCCCGAATGCGGTACGCCCCTGGAAAAATCCGACCAGGAGGCTGTCACCCGTTGTCCTAATCCCCAATGTCCCGCTGTCGTAAGGGGCACGATCGAGCATTGGGTCAGCCGCGATGCCCTGGATATTCCGGGCATTGGGGTCAAACTAATCGCCCAATTGGTCAGCCAAAATCTTGCCCGATCGGTGCTCGACCTCTATAGCCTCTCTTTTGATACCCTCGCTAACCTCGAGCGGATGGGGCAAAAGTCCGCCGCCAAACTCCTCAGTGCCCTAGAAAAATCGAAACAACAGCCCTGGGAGCGGGTACTCTACGGTCTAGGCATCCGCCATGTGGGCAGTGTCACAGCGCAACTGCTGGCGCAAAACTTCAGCCCCGAACAATTAGCCCAGGCGTCCCCAGAGCAAATCACCAGCATCCACGGCATCGGTAATGAAATTGCCCAAGCGATCGGGGAGTGGTTCCGCCAAAACCAAGAACTAATACCAGAGCTAAGAAAACTAGGATTCAAGCTCGAAACTACCCTGCCGCAGAACTCCCTAGCCGGCAAAACCTTTGTGATTACAGGCACCCTGCCCACCTTGAGCCGCGCCGATGCCAAAGCCAAAATCCAAGCCCAGGGGGGCAAAGTCACAGAAACCGTCAGCAAAAACACTAATTACCTGGTAGTCGGCGAAAACCCTGGTTCTAAGCTCGAAAAAGCGCAAAAATTGGGGATTACGATCCTGAATGAGTCCCAATTGCTAGAATTGTGTAGTAATTTGCAACGGACAGACAATGAAGCCCCAGTCTGATAGCTACGTCAAGTTAGCCATGCGTAACATGGTCGCCAAGGGTACCACATCTCTTAAGCATTTTTTTCTGACCACGATCGGTCTGGTCGCCGTACTCTTGGGCTTAGCAATTTTATTTCACTGATGACTGTCTACATTGAAACCTTGACCCCCCTCCCCCAGTCTATAGAACAGGAGCAGTGGGAAAGCTGGTTGCACAAGTGGGGAGAGATGATGGCAATAAACGATCGGGAATGGGAACTGACGATCCGGCTGACGGATGATGCAGAAATTCAACAACTAAATCGCCAATATCGTGGTCAAGACCGCCCCACTGATGTATTATCCTTTGCCATAGAGCCCATTAGTGTTCCCATTAGTGATGAACCCCTCTACCTTGGTGATATTGTGATTTCTGTACCCACCGCCCAGCGCCAGGCACAGACTCATTCAGTTTTATGGGAGATTGTTTGGTTAGCTAGCCATGGTTTTTTACACCTGTTGGGGTGGGATCATCCCGATGAAGAGAGCTTAGAAAAAATGTGGAATCAGCAGCAAATGCTCATGGAGGCAATTGATATTCATGGATGAACCATTGCAACGTCCTCCTTCTTTTAGCGTAGCAGATAGTGTGTTTGCCAGTTTTCGCTTTGCATGGGCAGGCATCTGTTATACCTTTGTCACTCAGCGCAATTTTCGCATTCAATGCACGATCGGTCTTATTGCCATTGGTCTTTCATTTCTTGTGCATCTTGCAGCACTCAAGTTTTTATGTGTTTGTTTGACGATCGTTTTAGTCTTAGCTTTAGAACTCCTCAATACTGCCATTGAAGCTGTAGTTGATCTAACGATCGGCAAAAATTTTCATCCCCTCGCCAAAGTTGCCAAGGACTGCAGTGCTGGTGCGGTGTTAGTCAGTGCGATCGGCTCGATCGTTGTGGCTGTTATTTTGTTATTGCCGCCCTTGAGCGAAAAGTTTGGGGTACAAATACCATCGGTTCTGTAATCGATTGTTGCAGATGGTGACAGAGTTGCGCCAGATAATTGTCCATCCAAGCCAACTGCTTGGGCGAAATCTGATAAAAGCCATTTCCCAGTCTTTCAAATAAACCGCCACTCTGTAAAAAAGTCTCGATCGCGCCATCGGGCACTAGGATAGGGTCCTGGGGAATCACCCCCTTGGGCAAATTATTCTGCAAAATACTAATCACACGATTGACGCAGGAATGGACATTTATCCCTCTTTGTTGCAGTTGTTGTAAGACGGTAGAAGGATGCATCGGTTCTTGCCAATTGAGTTTGCACATCTCATGGACTAAGAAGAAGTCAGAATATTGTTGATGACTCAAATCTAACAAGCCATAAAAACGGGGTGCCACCGCCAAACCATCGGCATTACTGGGCTCTTTCTCCCGCTTAGCCTGGGGAAACTTCTGTTCTAACCATTCCTGAAAGACAGTGCCCTGCATTGTTCCCCCCGATCGGACTACCGTTTTGATGTTTTCGGCAAACAAACCCGATCGGATTAACAGACCATTGACATGACGGTTTAACAATTGTAAAAACGGCTGACAGACACGATTGATATAGGCACTGCGCCCGATGGAAAGTTTATGACCCTGCCATTCATCCAGCCAAATGTCTTCCCGATCGATGTGGACTTTAATTGTATCTGCCAAGGACAGCAAGGCTTCTGGTCGGGGCGGATTGGCTAATTGCGGCAAGAGTAATTCTTTAATTAACATCAAAGAAAGATGTTCGCCCCCCTGGTCGATCGTTTGATAGAACAAATTATCATGGCTTAAAGGCTTGCCCTCAAAGGGTTTGACTAGGAGTAACTCCGTCGTATTTACACCGCTGTCAATAAATAGAGTTATTTCTGTGATATTGCCGACATTGTGGAGCCGATCGAGGAGGGGAGCTATAATCTGCGGCACCGCAATCACCTGTTCCGGGCGCTGACAAAACCCACAATTGAGGATTATTTCCCGCAAATTAAAAATGTAGGCATCATCCCATTGTTCGGGATAACCAAAAACAACACCGCTCAAGTGTTGCAAAAGCAAAGGGATATTAGTTAGATCGGGATGAACTGCCTGGCGTTTACAGTTTTGCAAGAGTTGTTTGATGCCATTGAGCAGACTGACCAGGGGAATAGTTTCATCCTCTGACCACTGCAAAATCGGTCGCCATTGGTTATTACTTTGGTAAGGCAATCCCAGTTGCAACAGGGGCTTATAGGAACGAATGAAGTTGTCGTTGATTACCAGGTCTGTGCTTATTTCTCCTAAGTTGTAGACCCTGCCGGTGGTGAGGTTACTCAGACTGGTACGAATGTGGGTATTGCCGAAGTCAATGCCTAAAAACCAAGAATCATTGACATCTTCCAAACTTAAGGGAGGTAACGTAGGAGCAACGGGTGATTTTTTAGTGCCCGGAATGGTAAAAGAAATTTCTACCCGATCGGCGAAATCATTTAACTTATCTTCGATCGTTTCTACATCGATCGTAGTAATAGTTTCATTTTTTAGGGGCGGACTAAAAGATAGTTGGGCAATGAGACTATCTTGTTTTGCGGTTTCATCTTCTAGGAAGAGATCATCTAAAAGACTATCTAAATCTGCTAAGTAGTCTACAGTTTCATCATTTAAGTCTGGTTTAGCTAAAGTGATACCGGCACTGGGTAGTTCTGGAGTCGTTTCAGAAGATAGACCTTCTTCCGGTTTGATTAGACTCTCAGTCATACTAGACATAGACAAATCTGCTAAAAAACGATCGGTCTCTTCATCCCAGATAAATTCTTCTGTTAAGTTAACGATCGAGTCTTCATTATTTTGTTCTATATCCTCTTTGCTGACATCAGATAGATTCTCTAATAAACTATCTATATCAATAGGTTCTTCTTCTGCGGTGGCTAACCGATCGTCGATCCAATCCCTCAATTCTTGGTCATCATATTCTGACCCAGCACTACCAAATAAGCGAGTAATTTCCGTTTTGATCATAGCTAAAGTCGCCGATCGTTCTTCCGCTAAAACGCGATGTAATTCCTGGCGAAAATCCTGCAATATCTCATTGAGACTTTGCTTAACTACAGCAAGAGTATTGGCGGCAGTCAGAGCACTTAAGGTGTTGGCAAGTTCAAAAGTGGCATATTCCACTTGGGGAGAAACGCGAAATAAATTAGTATTAGACGCAGCTAATCGGCTTTCTATCTGAGCCATAACCTGACGGCAACTTTCCTCGATTGCCAGGCGCTCCGATGCGTCAGATACTGATAACCAATGCTGACGCATAGCAACTAATTCCTGTTGCCACTTTTCTAATTCTTGAGCTACTGACCGATCGGTGCTACAAAATGGCTGACCCAGTAGGGCATCGATCGCCTCAAGGATATTTTCCGCCATAGCACTAGAGGGAACCTTTAACCTTTAATTTCAGTGGGAGTTTAGCACTAAAGTTTACCAATTGTCCCAACTAAACAGAATTAACGACAAATTGCTTAGAATAACTGATTTTTCCTGATCTAAATTACGATTCTATTGAAAAGTTCAATTTTTTACAGGACTTACGCTGAGGGAAATTTCTCCTCATCTCTCAATCTTTTCTGCCACAGGGGGGAGAAGGGAAGGAGAGCAATTTTTTTGGTCTTCTCTCCCTTGTTGGAAGAGGGCTAGGGTGAGGGTTTCCGTAAGTTCTGTATTTATACAAAATATGGACAGGTCTGACAACCTTAGTTGTTTAACTAAGACTGCCAAACCTGTCAAATTGGATACGCTTGTGATAGAAAATTAAGCGGCGCTTAAAAATACTTCCACAATACCTGCAATAACAGCACCAAGTAAACCGACGGTAAAGTAACGTCCGATCATGGGGTCTTCTCCTAAATGTTTGTCGTTTTGACTAAGGGAAAAAAATAAGGACCATGCCTTGGTGGCATTGATGGTGGAAAACTGATTGAACTCGACGGTAAAGATGGGAGCCATAACAACCTCAGAAAACATGACTGAATCTTAAGGTATTTTTAAGATTTGTAACGCTTCCTTTAGTCGTAACTGTGCTCCTCTCTTTAGGCGGAGGTGCCGCCGATCACTACGTTGCGGATTCTGAGGCTAGGGGCACCACAGCCTACTGCTAAGCCGTTTTGCCCGCCTTTGCCACAGCCGCCGGATTCGTCCCAGTAGAAGTCATCCCCGATCGCTTCGATGTCTGCTAGGGTTTGAAAGACGTTGCCTGATAGGGTTACATCTCTGACTGGTTCTGCTAGTTTGCCGTTGCGAATCATCCAGGCTTCTCCGGCGGTGAAGGTAAACATTTCGCCGTTGGTCATGCCCCCTTGCCAGTTGGCGGCGTAGACTCCCAGGGGGATGTCATCTAGTAGGGTGGTGACGGGGGTGTTGCCTCTGCCGATCCAGGTGTTGGTCATACGCACGATCGGGGGGTAGTGGTAGTCGAGACAGCGGGCGTTGCCGGTGGGCTTTTCGCGGAGTTTGCCGGCGGTTTCGCGGGAATGGAGGCGACCGACTAAAATGCCGTCTTTGATTAGCTGGGTGGTGGTGGCGGGGACTCCTTCATCGTCATAGAAATAGCTGCCCCGATGGGTTTTGCCGTCGGGGAGGGGGGCGGCGCCATCAAAAATTTGTAGTTCCTCACAGCCAAACTTGCGCCCGATCGTCATTACTTCTAGCATTTCGGGGTTTTCGTAGACCATATCGGCTTCGGATAGGTGCCCAAAGGCTTCATGGACAAATAAGCCTGCCAAAATGGGGTCAATGACTACGGTGTAGGTGCCGCCCCGAATCACTGGTAGGGACAGGGCTGTTCTTGCTCTGGCGGAACAGCTAACTACCGATCGGTCTAAATTGAGTAGGTCCTCAAAGCCTTGGCGGGAGCCGATCGTTTCTCTGGCGGTCTGTACTTGGTCTCCCGATCGGGCGGTGGCGGCAAAGCGCATTTCCCAGTCTGCCCAGGATTGGTGGATTTTTGTGCCTTCGGAAGTCCATAACCATACTTCTTGGTGGCTGTCGCCATAGCGGACGGTGGTGCTGCTTATGTTTTCCCCCTGCAAACAGTGATTGTAATGGTGACATAGTGCCAACTTCTGATGGAGGGGGGTTTGCTGGGGATCGGCAGCAACTAGGGAAACTTCGGCTTGCACAGGCTCGATCGGTGCTAGTTCTGTTTCTGCCGCGCCTAACCATTGAGCCGCCCCGATCGTCTGCTGTAACCGTTCTTCTAGGCAATCTAAATCATTGAAACTGGCAAAACCCCAGCCGCCCCGATGACAAGCGCGAATCTGCCCCCCCAAGGTACTGCCGGTACTGAGGGTTTCTACCTTGCCCGATCGGATGGCAATGTTTGTGCCCCTGGAGCGCTCCAGCCTTACCGCTAAAAAATCGACCTGTTGGCGATAACGATCGAGGAGGGAACTAATGCGGTCTTCCCAGTTGTTGAGATTCATGCCCAATTTTTTGTAAAGTATTATGCCCCTAGTATAAAAGCGATAGGTATCGGATATAG
>PHFO01000019.1 GCA_002861535.1 Cyanobacteria bacterium M5B4
CCAACTTTACCCCTAACTCTATTTCATCCATAGGGTTAATACAGTATGTATGACTATAGGTTAGCTTTCTTCTCCCCACATGTCAACTGAGGGGTCTACCTGAGTTGGACAAAAATTTGACTGCCCCGTAATGGGTCTTACAGGTTGGGAGAGGGTTCACAAGTGTCGAACTCATGTAAGGGGTCTAGGTTTGGCAATGCCCCGTTCTATTAAAAGTGTCTCTAGCTCCCTGACAAACTTGGTGTCTGTGGGGGGTAAATCGCTGTGCTCAAATGCTTGGCGTAAGTCGTGGGCGGTCGCCCCGATCGGTGCTTTGAGGTGACAGGGAATAATTTGGGTGAAGTCCCACTGACAGACCCGATCGAGCCAAACTCTAACCTGGTAGGGCGCCTGGGGTAAAATCAGCTCCTGCAAGATAGGAGCCACGATCGGTCTACCGCCGCCCCAGAGATGGTAAAACGTATCCTGCCAGTTGGGCTGCCAGCGGAAGGGATAAAGCCCCCAGTAGTTGCGCCCCGATCGATCGGGGGCACGGAAAGCCTGCTTGATGGTTTCCCCTAAAGAGGTTGCTTCTACTGCTCCAGGACGAAAATAGGTAGCAAATAGGGCGATACGATGCCAACCCTTGCGGCGCTGGAGGGGAGTATCAACGGGAATTTCGTCGGCACGATCGCGGCTGTGGAATAACAAGGGAAAGGGATCGATCGAGAAAATTTCCGGCGGCTCCAAACTAAAGGCGATCACCAAATCAGTTAATAGCAGGGTACGGGTAGGACGATGGTAAACAGCAACTTCCGTAAACTTGCCCTGCCCCAAGTCGATCTCTAAAGTGGCATGGTCAAACTCCTCCCCCCAGGGATGCCCCCCCCCGATCGTTTCCCCCTCTAGCCCCAACCACCGATCGGGTAAATTGAGCGGAAAACTCCACTGACCAGGACTAAGCCATAGCTGCGCCTGGGGAAACCGCCGACTAAAAGCAGGCACATAAATCTTATGCTCTAACCCCGAACTGGTAGGTAGAATAATGTGCTTGATTGCGCCATAGCGATCGATTAACTGTTGCAGTAGCCCTAAACATTCTTCTGTGGGGGCAACAGGAGCATAAACTAACAAGCCCCCCCCGCCAAAGCCACGATCGTCATACGAATTGGCACCACCGCGTAAAAAATGCCCTGGGGCTGGTCACACACCCAAATCCGATCGGGAATTACTTCCCTAAGTAGGGTAGGACGCTGACTGTAGGGGTACAGAGGCAATAAAAACCAATAGCGCCAAAATCTGGAGGGATGCACGACCTATTTCTTGAGACTTTGGAGTAAATTTTCACAGGCATCAGCGAGCAAATCCAGGACAAAATTAAAGCCCTCCTCCCCGCCGTAGTAGGGATCGGGCACTTCCTCCTCACTGTACTTAGTGCAGTAACTACACATCATCTTGACCTTGTGGTGATACTTACCCTGGGGATCGAGGCTGAGAATATCGCGGTAGTTACTCTTGTCCATGGCTAAAATCAGGTCGTATTCCCGCAAATCCATCGGTACTAACTGCCGCGCCGCGCCCACCATTGCCAAGCCCCGCGCCTTACCTGCCGCCTGCATCCGCCGATCGGGGGGAGCACCCACATGATAGCCCGCTGTCCCCGCCGAATCACAGATAATCTGCCCGGTTAAACCTTCCCGCTCGATCAGAAAATTCATCATATTTTCCGCCGCCGGCGACCGGCAGATATTGCCCAGACAGACAAATAGCACCTTGGTCATACTAATTATTCCGGGACTGGCGCAATTCTTCCAACAAATCGCGGATTGTCGCCTGATTATTTTTGGCTAAATCCGAAGCCACCTCCGTCATCCTGAGCAGTTCCCGCGAAGACTCCATCGCATCCCGCATCGATCGGGATAGCTCTAAAATCGCGCTTGCCTGCTCATTAAAAGTCTTGTAAGTAGTGGTCAAAGACTCCTGTTGGGAGATGGAAATATGCAACAGCCGCTCCATATTGTGGGACTGACTGACGATTACTTCCGTAATTTTATCGAGGCGGGCACCCTGGGCATGGGTCAATTCCATGTAGGCACCAGTGTAGCTGGTCAGTTTCTCGACCACTATGACCAGTTGCTTTAATCGATCATCGATGTCTTCTAGTACAGACATACCTTTTTCCCTATGGCGATGGTTACAATCTATTGCCTGGCTTGCACAACTTAGAGACTATCAAGCCCCAACATCGCTCTCAAGATCAGCCCTAGACAAACTAATGCACTAATAGTAGCACTGACTAGGGCAATTGCAGTAACTGGTCTTTGCAAAAAGGGACGGAGGGGCTGGAGAGCAAACCAAACCACTCCTAGCATAATCGAAATTAGGTAACGGGGGTAGCGGCTGACATTGAGGAAAAAATCTTTCATGGCAGTAAAACTAAGGATTGATGGATTACTCTATTTCTACCATTTTGCTTGGCGTTGTAGAGAGATTCGTCGGCTTTTTGCACTAGCTGGGAGGGAACCGTGTCTAGGGAGGGTATGGTAGTAGCAACGCCTACACTGACGGTGACATGGTCGGCAATATCCGACGATCGGTGGGGAATTCTCAGGCTACTCACCTGGCGTAAAATTTGATCGGCGACATGGAGGGCGCCGGCAGCACCGGTTTCGGGCAGGATGATGACAAATTCTTCCCCCCCGTAGCGGGCAACGACATCGGCGGGACGTTTGACTGCTAGTTGCAGTGCCTTGGCAACTTGTTGCAGGCAGGCATCCCCTGCCAGGTGTCCGTAGGTGTCATTATATTTTTGAAGTAGTCGACATCGCACAATATTAAAGAAAGGGGTTCCCCCGATCGGGCTAAGCGCCGCCATTCCTGGTCTAAGCGTTCGTCAAAAAAGCGGCGATTCGACACCTGGGTTAAGCCATCGATCATGGCTAGACGTTGTAACTGATCGTTAGCATGGCGTAGTTCCCTTGCCTGTTGTTCAATTTTTTTGCGATTGCGGAAATCCCTTAATTGCGTATCTAACAATAACCGATTAAATAACCAGGCTGCTCCCGTGACAATGATGCCGGAAATCCAGGCATGAGTTAAATAAATACTTTTGGTATTGATGTCGCCAGTGTTAATAAAAGAGATGCAAAGAAAATAAAAGAGGGCATTTAGAGCAAATAGTAAAAAACTAAAATTAGTGGGATAGTAGAAAAAGACAGCAAAGATAAAAATACCAATGATGTAGGCAGTGACAAAACCAGTCTGGAGCCAGTTAATTAAGAACATCACATTAGCATAGAGCAATAAAGCAATACCGTAGGCATACCATAGTTGTTCGTGCCGCGTCTGCATTTCGGGTACAGTAAAGGCATCGTTGACAGAAGATAGGTATAGGAAGGTAACGGAACTAATTACTAACAGAAATTGTAACCACAGAATAAAACTATCGGGACTAATTTCTAGCAGGGGAATCCGCTTGCTAATCAGGATTGAACCACCAAAAATCCCGGCTGCTAAAAGGAATGTAAACCAGACGAGTACTTTCGATCGGGCGTAGTTGCGAAAGGTAACTTCACGGATAAAGTCCTGCCGCCAGTCAGGGGGTATAACATTCTCGCCGCTCAGAAACTGAAGGAGGTGCATAGGTCTGAAGAATTTCCTCCTATATCATAGATTCCCCTGATAATAAAAGATACATTTTTTGGAGCGCTTTTGTTTCAGATTCAAGAGTTAACGGTCAGCTACCAGACTGGTATGCTCGCCCTCGATCGGGTGAGTATGTCGGTCGATCGGGGGGAAATTGTCGCTTTGGTGGGGGAAAGTGGCTGTGGTAAGTCCACGCTGGCTAGAGCGGTATTGGGAATCTTACCCCCTAGTGCCCAGATCGGGGGCAAAATATGGCTAGAGGGAGAAGAAATTATAGCCAACTTGACACCTGGTTGGCGGGGAGCAAAGGCAGGGCTGATTTTCCAAGACCCCATGACTAGGTTTAATCCCTTTATGCCGATCGTTGCCCATGCGCGGGAGATGTTGGCTGCCCATGGGGTGCCCCCGTCAGAGGTTAGGCAGAGACTGAGCCAAGCCCTGGCTAAGGTGAAAATTGACCCCGATCGTGCCCAGAACTATGCTCACGAATTGAGTGGGGGAATGCGCCAACGGGTAATGATTGCCCTGACCCTCCTCTTACAACCCAAATTACTGATTGCCGATGAACCGACCACGAGCCTAGATGCCAAGACTGCCCGCGGCATTTTACAGGAGATAGTAGACCTCTGCCGCCAGGAGGAACGGGGGATGATTTTAATTAGCCATGACCTCAATTTGGTGCGGCGCTACTGCGATCGGGTCGCAGTTATGTTAGAGGGGCGGATCGTGGAGACCAATACGCCCGAGCGGTTATTTTGTGCGCCAGAACATGCCTACACCCAGAGCCTAGTGGCGAGTTATCGCCCTTATCAGCGCGTTTGTTTACCTTCGTCCCTTCCTATTTTGGAAGCAAAGCATCTGACAAAACGCTATGGTAACTTTGTGGCGGTAGAGGATGTCAGTTTTGTGCTTTATGCCCAGGAGGTATTGGGAATTATTGGCGAAAGCGGCTGTGGCAAAAGTACGACGGCGCGGATGCTGGCAAATTTAATTAAACCCGATCGGGGGGAAATATCGATCGGGGACAGAAGCCTCAGCCGCCCAGCCCGCGCCCGCAAGGTGCAGATGATCTTTCAAGACCCCAGGGCATCCCTCAATCCCGCCATGACGATCGGGCAGGCTATTGCCGACCCCCTCTACATCCATAAAATGGCGGTGAATGTAACCCAGCAAGTGGGAGCAGTTTTAGACCAAGTGGGATTATCGCGCTCCCTGGTGCACCGATCGCCCAAGGAACTGTCGGGGGGGCAACTGCAACGGGTAGCGATCGCCAGGGCGCTGATTTTACAACCGGAAATTCTCATTTGCGATGAACCGGTCAGTATGCTGGATGCCAGTTTGCAACAGCAGATTTTGCAGTTATTATCAGACCTGCAACGAAGTTATCAATTGTCTTTGATATTTATTACCCATGACCTCAATTTGGCTCATCATTTTTGCGATCGGCTCTTAGTTATGTACCAAGGTAAAATCGTGGAAACAGGACAGGCAAAGGTAATTATGACTAATCCCCAGCATCCCTATACCCAAAGTTTGGTGAATAACTGATGGCAACTTTGATCCAACTGGCGATCGGGATCAGTTTGGCGGGCGCCTGTGGCTGTCGCCTATTTGTCACCCTATTGGTGTTGGCGGCAAGCACGATCATGGGACGGATCACCCTGGAAGGCAGTTGGATCACCCATCCGCAAACGATCGTGATTTTAATCTTGGGCACAGTTATAGAAGTAATGGCTTTTTATCGTCCCCGTCTCGATAACCTCATGGATGCGATCGCTCTACCCAGCGCAGTGATTGGCGGTGTGATGATCATGGCGAGTGTGGCTTATAGTTTACCCCTGCCCTGGCGGTGGCTGGTGGCAGTGGTTTGGGGGGGAGGGATCGCCCTGATTTTACAGTCTGCTAGTACCTTAATTCGCGCCCAGTTAACCACCTGCAGCGGCGGTGTCAACAATGGTCTATTTGCCACGATCGAGTTGGCGGCAGCCTTGGGTATTACTTTGATGGTATTGCTAGAACCAAGAATCACCGCAATCGCGGTCTTGGTGTTAGTGGGATTTGCCCTCCGTTATCTCTATGTGCAGATCAAGGAACGTTATGATAAGAGAACAAAAACAGAATCTGTAATAAGGTGAAAACGGTAGCATTTTTGGGCATGGGAGTCATGGGTAGCGCCATGGCGGGTAATTTAGCTAAGGCGGGCTATCAAGTCAACATCTGGAATCGCAATCCCGATCGGTCAGAAATTAAACAAGCTACAGAGCGGGGAGCGGCTTGGTGCTCCACAATTGCAACAGCGGTAAAGCCAGCCCAAGTGATATTTATTTGTGTCGGCAATGGTAAGGATGTAGAAGAAGTCCTATTTACGCACCAGGGCGTGGTAGATGCTATTGCCCCTGGCAGTGTGGTGGTGGACTGTAGCACGATCGGCGTAGTCTCAGCCCAAGCGATCGGTAATAGGTTACAAAGTTATGGCATTGATTTTTGTGATGCCCCAGTTTCGGGGGGGGATATTGGTGCTCGAGCCGGGACGTTGACCTTTATGGTGGGGGGGAGTCCTGAACTATACAACCGCATTTTACCGCTACTGCAAGCAATGGGTAAAAACATCTTTCACTGTGGTCCGATCGGGTCGGGGCAAGCGGTCAAACTCTGCAATCAAATTTTAGTTTCCCACTACATGATGGGCATCTGTGAAGCGATGACCCTGGCAGAGCACCTTGCCGTTGCTCCCCAATTAGTGGTAGATGTATGCGGCAGTGGGGCGGCGGCTTCCTGGGCGTTGACCAACCTAGGCATGAAAGTGGCGCAGGGAGACTTCACCCCAGGCTTTATGATTAAACATATGCTCAAGGACTTAAACCTCGTCACCGCTGCCCAAGGCGAGCTAAACTTACCAGGCACTAAACTAGTCACAGAGTTATTTACAGCGGTGGCGAATTTGCCCCAGGGAGCAGAGCAGGGAACTCAAGCAATGGTGCGGTTCTATGGAAAATAATCCTAGAGGCATTAAAATTGCCCAAATCAGCAGTATCCCCATTTTTATTGACCCCAGTTGGCTGGTAATTACCCTATTATTTGCCTTTAGTTTGCAACAGGTATACCGAGAATTATTGCCCCAATGGTCTTGGCCGATCGGGATTGGCGTATCTGTCTTATATTTTGCTTCCATTTTGTTCCATGAATTAGCCCACAGTTGGATGGCACAACAGGCAGACATCAAAGTTAATTTTGTGGTGCTGCATTTCTTTGGTGGATTAGCTTCCCTCGATCGGGAACCTGCTTCCCCTGGCATTGAAGCTAGAGTGGCAGCGGCGGGACCTCTGGCTAATTTTGCCCTCGGCATAATTGCCCTGGGGTTGCTCTACCCGATCGTGGGGGAAAATTTCTCTGATTTGCTCGATCAAAATGTCCTCAAAAATTTGATCGCCACTAAACAACCCCTGGCAATAAGTGTAGCTATTGTCCTCTATCGTATCGCCCATTTGAATATATTTGTCGGGTTGATCAATCTCCTACCAGGCTTGCCCTTAGATGGAGGTAGATTATTCCGCGCTCTAATGTGGCAAATATGCCGCAGTAAGCATCAGGGTACGGTTATGGCAGCGCGATCGGGGCAAATTTTAGGCTGGTTTTTCATCATCCAAGGCATACTCATTTTATTTGGTACCGGCAATTTAATTGTCTTATTTTTGGTGCTTACGGGGATCATGTTCTTAAGAGAATCAATCCAAGTTTTAAACTTGGCAGAGATGGAGGCAGCCCTACTAAAAATTAACGCTGAAGTTACTATGACTAGGGACTTTCGTTTAGTCGATGGCGCAACTACCCTCAGAGATTTTGCCGATAATTTCTTGCTCCGGGAACAGTCCCCCCTAAAACCGCTCTATTTTGCCAGTAGGGACGGACGCGATCGGGGCTGGATTGACCCGCAAAAATTGACTGAAATTAAATCCGATCGGTGGGCACAGGAGTCCGTCGAAGCGATCACTGCCCCCCTCAAATCCCTAACCACCGTTAATCTTTCCACACCCCTAGCCCAGGTAATCACTGCCTTGGAAACCGAAAAATTACGGTGGATCGCCGTACTATCCCCCGTAGGTTCCGTGGCGGGGGTGATCGATCGGGGAGATATTTTGCGGGCACTGAGTAAAATGTTGCGCTGGCAACTGCCAGAGGATTTCATTCAGAGGGTGAAGCAAGAGGGAGTGTTTCCCCCCATGCTCCCGATCGGGGAAATCAGCGCCCGCCTCAAGGACAGCTAACCTGCCGCTCAGAGAGCACAGGGAGCGATCTATCGCGAGCTGAGCGTATACAGGACTTTTTCCCTGAAACCCTCTCCTTCCTTCGGCTGCGCTCAGGAAACGGGAGAGGGGACTAGAAAGAATTGATCTACTTCCCTTCTCCCACGGGGAGAAGGGATTGAGGGATGAGGGGCAATTTTTGCTTGGCGTAAGTCCTAAACTCAAATTTTTGTCCCACTCAAGTTACGTTGCTTTTTCTGCAACCCTCACCCTAGCCCTCTCCCAAAAGGGAGAGGGTACTAGAAAGAATTGATCTGCTTCCTTTCTCCCCCCTTCGACAAGCTCAGGAGAAGGGATCAGGGTAATTTTTCCTAGCAGGTATAGGTGAACGACTCGCGACACTCATCTTTGTTGAGTAAACACAACTGAGATAGAGAGCGGGCTTCCCGCTTCATCGACTTGTTTCTAAACTTCCAGGGTCATAAAATCCTGGGCAAGATAGGTTTCCGCAAAAATCATCCTGGCTTCGGTGAGCAAATCTTCCAAGAGAATATCATTGCCTGGGGCATAGCGGGGGCTAAAGTGGGTCATGACTAATTTTTTTACCTGAGCCCCCAGAGCTACCTGGGCTGCCATAGTACTGGTAGAATGGAGTCTTTGGTATGCCATATCGGCATCTTGGTGCGCAAAGGTGGCTTCATGGATAAGCACATCCGCCTGGTGAGCAAGTTCCACAGCGCTATCGCAATAGATCGTATCGGTGCAATACACCACCTTGCGCCCTACTTTGGGTGCTCCGACAAATTCCCTGCCGTCAACAGTTGTGCCATCCGGTAACACGATCGTTTGCCCGTTTTTTAGTTTGCCGTAGAGGGGACCAGAGGGGATGCCCATTGCCTGCGCCTTAGCCACATCAAAAGTGCCAGGACGGTCTTTTTCCACCAAACGGTAGCCGTAGGCAGTGACACGGTGTTTGAGGGGGGCGCAGTAGACAGCAAATTCCTGGTCTTGGGTGACTAGACCGGGTTTGACCCGATGGACATCGATCGTGTAAGCCAAGCGGGTTTCGCTATATTTTAAGCAGGCATCGATGTAGCCATCCAAGCCGGCAGGGCCATAGAGGTCTATATGCTTGACACTGCCCGACATGCCGCAGGTAGCCAGGAGTCCAGGGATACCGAAAATATGATCGCCGTGGAGGTGGGTAATAAAAATCTTGCTAATTTGGCTGAGGCGGAGTTCACTGCGCATGATTTGATGTTGGGTACTTTCGCCGCAATCGAGGAGCCATACCTCCGATCGTTGGGGCAAGCGCACCGCCACACTGGACACATTGCGGAAACGAGTGGGCACCCCGGAACTGGTGCCTAAAAATGTGATTTGCATAGGCTTATTCTAACCCGATCGTTCTCCTTCCCAAAGGCTGTTAATCTTGGCGGATTGTCCTGCGCTCGGATGTTAAAATTATTCCGCTTTAGGGAGAATTGGGGTGCAAACAGTAGGTTTGATTTTTGGCGGCAAGTCGGGGGAACATGAAGTATCTATAGTTTCAGCCCGATCGATCGCTTCTGGTTTATCTAAGTACCACATCTTACCGTTTTACATCGATCGGTTTGGTTTTTGGCACGATGAGAGGGAATCCCTTGCTGTTTTAGAAGGGCATGGCGCTATCAATCTTTCCAGCCTTTCTAGTTTTGTCTTACCAGAAAGAATAAAAGATGTAGATATTTGGTTCCCAGTCTTACATGGTCCCAACGGTGAAGACGGTACTGTGCAGGGACTGTTACAACTGACGCAAAAGCCCTTTGTCGGCAATAATGTCCTCGCTTCTGCCATCGGTATGGACAAAATTGTGATGAAGTCTTTATTTGCCAAAGCAGGAATTCCCCAGGTTAATTATTTATCTTTCAATCGTTCCCAATGGCACAAACAAGCAGAACTATGGCAAGAAACGATCGAGTTAGAACTACAATATCCCTGTTTTGTCAAACCTTCCAACCTCGGTTCTTCTGTGGGTATTTCTAAAATTAGAAACCGATCGGAGTTAGAAAAAGGAATTACCAACGCCCTCGGCTATGACGACCGCGTGATCGTGGAACAGGGCGTAACCGCCAGGGAGATTGAATGCGCTATTTTGGGCAATGAACAACCCCTTGCCTCTGTAGTCGGCGAAATTAGCTACAGCAGCGACTTCTACGACTACGAAACCAAATATACGCCAGGCAAAGCCAGCCTCACCATCCCCGCCCAGCTAAAACCAGAGGTAGTCAACCTCGTGCAAGACCTAGCCATCAAAGCCTTTCAAACGATCGGGGGCAGGGGACTAGCCCGCGTCGACTTCTTCTACGTCGAAAGTGCAGGAAAAGTTTTGCTCAACGAGATTAACACCATGCCCGGCTTTACCCATACCAGTATGTACCCCAAACTGTGGGAAGCAACGGGAGTAACATTCGCGCAACTATGCGATCGGTTAATCAGCCTAGCCCAAGAAAGCTATGATAATATAAAACGCTAAATTGACATTCATTTTTATGGCTTCTACCTATTCTTTTGATATTGTGAGTGAATTCGATCGACAAGAGCTAGTCAATGCCCTCGATCAGACTAAGCGGGAAGTAGTCAGTCGTTTTGATCTAAAAGACACAAATACGGAAATTACTCTGGAAGACGACCATCTCACAATTAACACTGAAAGTGAATTTACCCTCACTTCTGTAACAGACATTTTGCAGACAAAGGCTGTAAAACGAGGGCTATCCCTAAAAATCTTTGACTACGGCGCCGTAGAAACCGCCAGTGGCAATCGTGTCAGACAACAGATCAAACTCAAAAAAGGAATCGATCAAGAACTCGCTAAAAAATAAGCAAAATGATCCGCGATCAGTTTAAGGTGCAGGTGGCAATTCAGGGGGAAGCCCTCCGCGTCACTTCTAAATCGAAAGATGACTTGCAAAGTATCATTCAATTCCTCAAAACCCAAGACTTTCCCGTTGCCCTCCAGTTCACTAATTACCGCTGAGTGCTCCGATCGGGTAAAATTTGCCTATAAATCACCGCAGTTCTCTGGGGTAGCTGTGCTACATTATGGCAATAAATCACTCTCACACAACAATGGCAAGGGTTTTTGTTATGGTTAAACGCGGACTAATCCTTGGTTCTACCGCCGCTTTAATGACTGGGCTGGCATTTGCAGGCTTTCAAGTGGCAGGACTGGCCGCTTTCAGAAATAGTCCGAAGGAATTAGTAGACGAAGTTTGGCAAATTATCAATCGGGAATATGTGGACGGTACTTTTAACAAGGTGGACTGGCAAGCAACCCGTAAAAAATACCTCAGCCGCGACTATGCCTCTAAAGCGGATGCCTACCGTGCTGTGCGAGAGATGCTCCAGACCCTCGATGACCCCTATACCCGCTTCCTTGACCCAGAGCAGTTCAAGAGTATGCAGATCGATACTTCGGGGGAGTTGACGGGGGTTGGTCTGACCCTGGGTATTGATGAAAAGACGAAGAAATTGACCGTGGTCTCACCGATCGAAGATTCACCAGCGGCAGCGGCAGGGATTTTAGCTAAGGATGAAATCTTTGCTATCAACGGTCGCAGCACAGAGGGGATGGACATCAACGAAGCGGTGAGCTTAATTCGTGGTCCCCAGGGCACAAAGGTGAAACTAGGGGTGCAACGGGGCACGCGCAAGTTTGAAGTAGAAATTAAGCGCGCCAAGATTGAACTCCACGCGGTCAAAGCCAGCATCAAGGAGACGGAGATTGGTAAGGTGGGTTACATTCGTCTGACTCAGTTTAATGGCAATGCCGCTAATGATATGCGCAAAACGATTAAGGCTCACAATGATGCTAATGTCACTGGTTTTGTCCTTGATCTGCGTTCTAATCCGGGGGGGCTGCTCTACTCCAGTGCCGAAATTGCCAAAATGTGGATGGAAAATGTCACAATCGTGTCTACAGTCGATCGGAAGGGAGAGAGTGAGCGGCTTACGGCTAATCGTCAGGCTTTGACGGACAAGCCTCTGGTAGTTTTAGTAGATGGGGGTTCTGCCAGTGCCAGTGAAATTTTGTCGGGGGCGCTCCAGGATAACAAACGGGCAAAGATCGTCGGTACGAAGACCTTTGGTAAGGGTTTAGTCCAGTCTGTCCATTCCCTGTCGGATGGATCGGGCTTAGCTGTGACGATCGCTAAATATCTGACCCCCAATGGCACTGACATCAATCGCTCTGGCATCAAGCCTGATGTGGTGGTGGAGTTGACCCAAAAGCAGAGGGAAGATTTATCCAAGGATCAGGATAAGTTGGGTACTGCTGCCGATCAACAGTTTGTTAAAGCCCTAGAGGTGTTGAAACAGCAGGTTAAGGCTCAAGCGCAGTCTAGTTCTGGAGCTTAGTCCTTGGACTACAAACAGGCGGGAGTAGATGTAGTTGCGGGCAGGGATTTTGTCCAGCAGATCAAGTCTCTGGTTCACAGCACCCACCGAGCGGGGGTGATCGGTGGTCTAGGGGGTTTTAGTGGGTTATTTGAGGTGCCTGGGGGCTACCGCCAACCGGTACTGGTGTCGGGCACTGATGGGGTGGGCACTAAACTGAAAATTGCCCAGGAGTTGGACTGTCACAGCACGATCGGGGTGGACTTAGTGGCGATGTGTGTCAACGATGTGCTGACTACGGGAGCGGAGCCGCTATTTTTTTTAGATTATCTTGCCACCGGCAAACTCAACCCTCAGCAACTAAAGGAAGTGGTGGCAGGCATTACCAGAGGCTGTCGGGAGGCGGGTTGTGCTCTTTTGGGAGGGGAGACGGCCGAAATGCCCGGGTTTTATCAAGGGGGCGAATATGACCTAGCAGGCTTTTGTGTAGGCATTGTGGAAAAGGAAAAATGATCACCCCCGATCGGGTGCAATTGGGGGATTATGTTTTGGGGTTAGCTAGTTCTGGTTTTCATAGCAATGGCTATAGTTTAATTCGCCGCGTCATTCAAGACCAGGGGCTGAGTTGGCACGATCGGCTACTGGAGCAAACGATCGGGGAGTGGTGTCTTACGCCTACTACTATCTACGTCAATCTCATTCTGGATGCCCTAGCAGCGGGCATGGAAATTCATGGACTGGCTCATATTACGGGGGGGGGCATCCCCGAAAACCTGCCCCGTTGTTTACCGCCAAACCGATCGGTGCAGATTACGCCCTGGCAAATTCCTGACCTATTCCTATGGTTACAGACCTTGGGCAACATTGCCACTGTAGACATGTTTCATACCTTTAACATGGGCGTCGGTATGGCAGTAGTCGTCCCCACTTTAGACTACCGGGATTGGTTCAGAAATAGGGGAATAGAATGCTATGCCATCGGTGTTGTGGTGGAGGGTAACGGTACGATCGACAACCTATGCTAATGTCTGATCGACAAATGCACTGTACTCTATGGACTTAAAAGCAATTATTCGCGATGTACCCGACTTCCCCAAACCAGGAATTATATTTCGGGATATTATGCCCTCCTCGCCCATCCCCAGGGGTTAGCCACGATCGTTGCCCGTTTTGCTGACGCTTTTGCGGGGGTTGATTACATCGTCGGTATAGAGTCTAGGGGCTTTATTATTGGTGCTCCCCTGGCACTCCAGATTGGTTGTGGTTTTGTCCCTGTGCGCAAGCCTAACAAGTTGCCGGGTAAAGTGCACGCCATCGATTACAGCTTGGAGTACGGCACCGATCGGTTGGAAATGCAGGCGGACATATTAGCCCCAGAAGCCCAGGTTTTAATTATTGACGATGTCATTGCTACGGGGGGCACAGCAGTAGCCACTTCCCGCTTAGTGGAGCAAGCAGGCGCTAGGGTGGCGGGCTATGGCTTTGTGGTGGAGTTAGATTTTTTGCGGGGGCGGGAAAAACTGAATCGGGGAGTACCGATCGTGTCCTTGGTAAGTTACCAGAAATAGGGGCGATCGGGGAAGAGTTACAATAGAATTATTCATCTTGGGTTAAATTTATGGCTAAATTAAAGTCTTTAATTCGTTCCTTTGTCGCCGTATTTTCCCTTGTCATTTTGCTGAGTTCGATTTTGTTTGGCTCTAGTGAACCTGCTTGGGCAAAGCGCTCTAGTGGCAGGGTGGGGGGCAGTTCCTTCCGTGCTACTCCCCGCCGATCGGTGCCCAGTTCCCGTACTCCTAGCAATTATTATCCGTCCCCTGTCCCTAGTTTTGGCGGTGGTTGGTTCCTTTTCCCCTTCCTATTGGGGGGGGGCGGCGGTAGTCTGCTGTCCTTGTTGGTGCTAGTCACGATCGGCGGGATTTTAGTCCAAGGGTTCCGCAATGCAGGTATTACCGGTTTGCAAAGTAAAGTGACGGTCGCCAAGGTACAGGTAGGTTTGTTAGCCAGCGCGCGGGGACTACAGTCCGACCTCAACCGCTTAGCGATGGAATGCGATACTAGCTCCCAGAGCGGCTTGGTGCAAATTTTGCAGGAAACTACCCTGGCTCTGTTGCGCCATCCTGAGTATTGGGTCTATGGCAACAGCAAACAGGAAACCGTCAGCCTCGATCGATCGGAGCAGGCATTTAATGCCATGGCGATGGCAGAGCGGAGCAAACAAGAGTTAGAATCTCTCTCTAATGTCAACAATCGCATCCAAGAGCGGGAAGCCCTACCAGGGCAGGACAATGAAGACCCCAGTGAGTACATTGTAGTCACGATTATGGTGGCAGCGGGGAAAGAAGGACTGCCACCAATTCCTGCTATCCGCTCGGCGGCGGATTTACAACAAGCCCTCAAAACGATCGGGTCGGTAGCAACCAATAATCTATTAGCATTAGAAGTAATTTGGGAACCCCAGTCTACCGCCTATACCCTGACTGCCCAAGATTTGGTCATGGTTTATCCTGATTTGGTGCGAATCTGAAAGAAGCGTCAAAAACACGCCTTGCTTGATGGGGCTTTAGAAACCCCATCCTCGCGTAGCAGGGTGGGTAGTTCATGTTATGGGGGACGCAAAAGTTTAGAATAGGGACGTTGAACAGTGTAAATTGTGTTTCCCCTTGCTTCGATTGTAATTGCTACCAAGGATCGTGGTGCTGAAATTATTGCCACGATCGATTCAGTTTTAACCCTCGACTACGATCGTTTTGAAGTTATTTTGGTGGACAATTGTTCTGCTCCCCCAAATCAGCAAATCCTCCTTAACTTGCAACAGCAACACCCCGATCGTTTAGTCTATGTCCGCGAAAATAAATTAGGACTTTCTAACGCCCGCAACTGCGGCATTGATCATAGCAAGGGGGAATTTATCCTATTCCTAGATGACGACGCGATCGTGCCTCCCCATTGGCTCAAGGTCATGATCCAAACCTTTCAAAATTATCCCGATGCCTATGCTTTAGGAGGCAAAGTAATAGCTCAGTTTACGACTCCCGCGCCGGAATGGTTAGACAAAAGACTAGGATTATATATCAGCAATTTTGACCATGGTGATCAGGTCATACCCCTCAAATATAACGAATATCCCAGAGGGGTAAATATGGCATTTCGCCGTGAGGTATTCCATCGCGTAGGCTACTTTTTAGACTGCTTTGGACGCAAGGGAAAATCCCTAATGGGCTATGAAGAAATTGAGTTATGCTATCGCCTGGAACAACAGGGTTTAGGTATTTTGTATGTACCCTATGCCGAAGTCTATCATTGCATCCGCGGCGATCGGTTAAACTATGAATGGTTTAAGCAACGGTTTTACTGGCAGGGACGATCGGAGGGTTTATTTGAAATAATTCATTTTGGCAAAGATCACATTTGGCGCAACTTGAAATCCCATCTCAAACAAGCAATCAAGGGCGATAAACTAGACCAACAATTCCATCGGGGCTTCTTAACTGCGATCGGGTTAAACTGGTGGCGTTTCTAATAGTTTTTAGAGAAAGGAGGCATAGAATGCAGGAATGGATCGTAACTACAATGGAGAGCCTGGGCTACTTCGGTATTGCTCTATTGATGTTCTTAGAAAACCTATTTCCTCCTATTCCTTCTGAATTGATCATGCCCTTGGCGGGGTTTACAGTTGCTCAGGGCAAAATGACCATGCCCCTAGCGATCGGAGCGGGAGTGCTGGGCACCATGCTGGGAGCACTTCCTTGGTACGGAGCGGGCTGGCTGTTGGGACAAGAGCGCTTGGGTAAGATTCTCGATCGGTTGCCGCGGTGGTCGGGTATTTCTGGCGCGGATGTGACAAAATCGACGGACTGGTTTCAGCGGC
This sequence comes from Cyanobacteria bacterium M5B4, assembly GCA_002861535.1. Taxonomy (GTDB): domain Bacteria; phylum Cyanobacteriota; class Cyanobacteriia; order Pseudanabaenales; family Pseudanabaenaceae; genus M5B4. The sequence continues at coordinate 16,117 of PHFO01000019.1, forward strand.
ACGGACAGAAAGTGGTATTTTGGGGACGCTTGGTACCTGGCGTGCGTACCCTCATTTCTATACCAGCGGGGATCGCGCACATGGCTCCCCTGCCATTTTTGCTCTATTCCACGATCGGGGTGTGTCTATGGACTGCCTTTCTGACCTACAGCGGCTACTTGTTGGGAGCAAATTACAAACTGGTAGAACAATACATTGATCCCCTATCCAAGATTGTGCTAGGAGTTTTAGTTATATCGATCGGTATTTTTTTGTTTAGACGTTGGCAGAATAATAAACAGTAGTCATCTTGTTGTTGCACTCAGGTTAAGTACAAAACTGATTGGGATTACGTTGCTTTTGCTGAAACCCTCACCCTAGCCCTCTGCTAAAAAGGGAGAGAGTATTTCCCTTCTCCGAAGGGATTGAGGATGATGGGAGTCCTGAACTTACAAAAATTAGATGGGGGCAGTTAAGATTGCTCCACAGTCCGCTGATAAAATTCAGCTTCATATTTTGTCACCATACATACCTTTAGAGTTGGTAGTTGGGGTATTTCCAATTGTAGCTATTAGGGAAGACAAAATGGGTCATTGATACAGAAATAGATATATCTAATGCCTCGACAAAATGCCACCAACCCACCGGCACAAAAATTAAATCCCCTGGTTCTAATACCTCTTCAATGATGGTAACTTCCCGGAACAAAGGAAACCGATCGTAATTGGGATTAGTTAAATCTACGGCACTGAAAACACCGCGATAATTATACATTTGTGGTGTGTAGTGGGGAGAAATTAGTTGCCATTTTTTTCTACCATAAACCTGCGCCATCATCAGATTACAGGGGTCATGGTGCAGAGGGGTAATTGTACCTTGAGGACCAAGCCAGAAAAATATCGCTCCAGGGCATTCTTCTTGTTTACATAATCCAGGGAATAATTCCATGTCATCAAAGAGGGGCTTAAATTCCAACCGATCGAGGTTGCCATTATTAGCCGTCATGTAAAAGTCATTGGTAGAGCCGCTACTTAAAATTAAGTCGATATATTCCTTCAAAGTCATTTCCGAGCGGTGTTTTTCGCTCTCAATTTCATAGAGGGGATTACTCGATCGGTTGGTTTGAATTGATACCTTGACATCCCCAAACCGATCGGCAAAATATGCCGGTGTCCACTTCTGCAGCGCCGACCAATTTTTCATCATCCCCGTCATAATTAGGGGCGTATTAGTAGCGTAGTAATTTTGTAAAAATTCTTGGGGGGTGATAGTTTCTACCCGATCGATTTTTTGAGGTAATAGTTTTTGTAATTCGGTATAAATTTTAAGGTGAGATTCTAACTTTTTAAGGGCTTGGACTGTTTTTTGAGAGACTTTGAGATAGGGGCTATTAGCAGCAGTGAAAACTTCCTGGCGGGCAGAATAACGATCGAGTCCGTAGGCGACTAAGGTGTTAACAATGGCATTTAAGTCATTTCCTAAAATGATATTTTCTGCTACCCACATTTTCCATTGCTCTGGTAACGATCGCGATTCTACCACAAAGGGGGTATAACCATTAGGATTAAAAGTATTATTCATCACTTCATTTATGAGTAATCAATATTTCCCGCACCGCCCGATCGAGTTGGAATAGACAGCATAAATTATAATACCTGATGTTTAACCTGAGTTCGATACTTCTGGAAATATTAAAACCTTTGTTCAGGTAATACAGCTTGTTTCCAAATTGTTAGTTATGCCCCAGCCCCTCTCCCAAAACGGGCGAGGGGAGCTATCCAAGTTTTTAAGGTAAAAGCTGCAAATCCTCTGAGCAATACTTACTCCTCTGGGACTTTATTAAAGTTGCTAGGACTAGGTGGTAAAGTGCAAGCTACTTCTGGTCTAAATTCGGCATAACGACTCTGGCGCACCTCTTTGATCTCTGCACCTACCTGCTCCAGCGATTCTCCCATTGCCAACAAAATATGGGTAGACAGTTCTAAACTAGCTTCAAATTCGGGATGAACAACCTCCTTCGCTCCCAACTGATAAAGTAGATCAATATCACTATCTTTGAACGCCCGCGCCACAATATCGAGATTGGGGGCTATACTCAGAGCCGACTGGACACATAAACGGGTATTGATAGCATCGTTGGTGACAATTAACATCGATCGGGCAGTTTCCACCAAGGCTTTTTCTAGGACTAGGGGGCTAGCACAGTTGCCATAGACGTAGGGTATTTTCCGATCGCGTAGGAGTTGTACCTTGGATTCCAGTTGTTCGATCACGATCAGGGGATAGTGACGACTGAGGAGTAAATTGACAATATTTTGCCCCACTCTGCCATAACCGCAAACAACTATGTGGTTGTGCAAATGCTCCTGATAGCCTACTTCTACAGGAGTATCTAGCTGATTTAACCACCGCTCGGTCAGGGGTATTTTTTCCAGTAAATTGAATAGCAGGTCTCTCCCTTTAAGCAGAAAGGGTGTAAGCATTAAAGTTACGGCAGTAGTACCGGCAATTAGTAGATATACCTACGAGAAACTAACCCTAATTGTTGCCCTGCACTCGCCAATACAAAGGAAAATTCACCAATTTGTGCTAAGCCTAAGCCTGCTATTAAAGCTACTTTAGGAGGGTAGCGGAACGATCGGACTATGGGTACTACAATCAAGAATTTACCAATCATCACGATCGTGACTAAGCCCAAAATTAAATCAAAATTTTCCCATAAGAATAGGGGGTCAATTAGCATCCCCACTGAGGCGAAAAACAAAGTTGCAAATACATTTCTGAGGGGTTCTACATCGGTTAAGGTCTGGTCAGAATACTCCACCTCAGAAATCATTAAACCGGCAACAAATGCCCCCACCTCGATCGATAGCCCCAGAGCTTCTGTCAATAGGGCAATACCTAAACACAAAACAATCACAGTTAGCAAGAATAATTCCCTACTATTGCGGCGGGCTACCCAACCCAACAGGGGAGGAATGACCCAAATAGCGCCGGCAACCGCACCAGCACCAAAGAGGGCAGCCCCCCCTAAAGACTTGAGCAGGGAGAATCCCAACACATCGATGGGCTGATCTAGGGTGGGTAAAACTGCTAGCATCAATCCCAGGGCTAAATCTTGGGCGATCAAAATGCCTAAAGTTACCTGGGCATGGGGGGTTTCCATTTCATCGGTCTCCATCCAAATTCTCACCACCACCGCTGTAGATGAAAGGGATAGTATGCCTCCTAAAAAAATCCCCTGTACAGGGGTTTGCACCCATCCTACCCCCAGGGCAATGGCAGTAGTGACCCCGATCGTGAGTAAAATTTGCAATAAGCCGCCCCCCAGGGCAATATCCTTAACTTTTTTCAGCTGCGATAATGAGAACTCTACTCCCAGGGTGAACAGTAAAAACGCCACCCCAAACTGGGCTAGGGTCTCCACCTGCACTAATTCCTTAATTAGAGCCAAGCCCGTAGGACCGACTAAAATGCCGCCGCCGATGTAACCCAAAATCACGGGGAAGCGTAGAAAAGCTGCTAGTAATCCCCCCAGGGAGGCAGCCGTCAAAACTGTAACTAAATCCACAATTAACCGGAAATCTTCCTGCATTTTTTCCCCATTCCTCTCCTAATAATATGACCCAATTGTTAAGTGTTACACCGATCGAGATGGGGACGATTCCAGTTTGAGTTATCTTATTGATTAACTACCACTGCACCAACCATGAGAGCAATTTTGATGGCAGGGGGATCGGGGACACGCCTTAGACCCCTCACCTGCGATTTACCTAAACCGATGGTGCCTATCCTCAATCGCCCGATCGTGGGACACTTGGTCAATTTGTTGCGCCATCACAACATTACCGAAATTATTATCACTCTCCATTTTTTGCCCGACGCGATTCGTAACTACTTTGGCGATGGACTCGACTGGGGCGCAGTATTTCACTACGTCGTCGAAGAAGACGAACCTCTAGGTACCGCTGGCTCGGTTAAAAATGTAGAAAGTCTGCTCCATGAAACCTTTGTGGTGATCAGTGGCGATAGTGTGACCGATGTAGACCTTACGGAAGCAATTCAATTCCATCACCAAAACCGATCGGTAGCTACTCTCGTCCTGCGCCGAGTGCCTGACCCCATGGCTTTTGGGGTAGTAATTACTGACAGCCGTGGCAAAATTTTAAGATTCCTAGAAAAACCTGCCCAGAGTGAAGTATTTTCGGACACGGTCAACACGGGCATCTATATCTTAGAACCGGAAGTGCTAAAGTTTTTGCCCCCCAAGACCCCCGCAGACTTCTCCCAAGACCTCTTTCCCCTCCTTCTGCGGGAGGGGGTGCCCATGTATGGCTACATTACTGATGCCTATTGGTGTGATGTGGGGTCCCTAGAGGCATACCGCCAGGCGCAGTACGATGCCATCCGCGGTCGGGTCAACCTCCAGTTGGATTACCTCCAACCCCGCACCGGTCTCTGGGTGGGGCATAACACAATTATCGATCCTACTGCCACGATCGAAGCTCCCGCTATGATTGGCGACAACACCTACATCGGTGCCCATGTCAGTATTGCTGCTGGCACCATCATTGGCAATCACGTCACGATCGAGGCTCACGCTGACTTACAACGTCCTATTTTAGGAAATGGCGTGTTTGTCGGCGAAGAAAGCCGCCTCTGGTCTTGCACAGTGGGGCGCAATGTCCGCATTGGTCGCCGCAGTCACATCATGGAAGGGGCGGTGATCGGGGCAGACTGCACGATCGGGGAAGAGGCTTGCATTCTCAGTAATGTGCGGGTGTGGCCCAGCAAACAAATTGAACCAGGAGCATCCCTCAATCACAATCTGATCTGGGGCGCAGTTGCCCGCCGTAACCTCTTTGGTCAACGGGGGGTCAGCGGCATCGCCAACGTAGATATTACCCCAGAATTTGCCGTCAAGCTGGGGGCTGCCTATGGCGCCACCCTCAAGCCAGGGGACCATGTTATGGTCTCTCGCGATCAACGGACGATCTGCCGCATGATCTCCCGTTCTATCATCTCCGGCTTAATGTCCGTGGGGATCAATGTCCACAACCTAGAAGCTACAGCTATTCCCATCGCCCGCTTTATGGCGCCCAAACTGGAAACTGCCGGTGGTATTCATATCCGTATCGATCCCGATCGGGGGGATCATATTTTAATTGAATTTCTCGATCGCACTGGCATCAACATCAGCAAAGAAAAAGAGAAAAAAATTGAAAGCACCTACTTCAAAGAAGACTTCCGCCGCGCCCGTATCGAAGAAATCGGCGAAATTACCTATCCCGCCAGAGTTTTGGACTACTACAACAGCGGTTTTGCCGCCCAGTTAGATATTGATGCCATCCGCCAGAGCCGCTGTAATAAGGTAGTAATCGACTACGTATACGCCGTCTCTGGGGCAGTTTTGCCCAGGATTTTGGGCAAATTTGGTTCCGATGTCGTCGTCCTCAACGCCAGTCTCAATGAGCTAGGGGCGGCTCCCAGGGAACGGGAGCGGATGCTCCTCCAATTGCAAGAAGTAGTAAGAGCACTCCAGGCAAACTTTGGCGCTCAGGTTTCTGCCAACGGCGAAAAATTAATCCTTGTCGATGAAGGGGGCAACGCCATCGAAGGAGAAGAGCTAACAGGGGTAATGATTGAAATGGCCCTTACAGCCCAGCCAGGGGGGACAGTGATTGTCCCCGTCAATGTTTCTAGTATGGTAGAGGTGATCGCCAGTCGTCACCAAGGTCAGGTAATTCGCACTAAAGCCAACCCCAGTGCCGTGATGACAGCCGCAGTACGTACTACCAATGCCGTCATTTGTGGCTGTGCCGAGATGGGTTTCATCTTCCCCCAACTCCACTACGGCTTTGATTCCATGTTCTCCATTGCCAAAATCATCGAGTGGCTGACAGTGCAAAAACGCACGATCGGGGAAGTGCGCGCCCGCCTGCCCCGCTTTCACCACCAACTCCAGACAGTGCGCTGCCCCTGGTCGATCAAAGGCTCCCTCATGCGCCACCTAGTGGAGTCCCAAAACCCCGAATTCCTAGAGCTAGTGGATGGGGTCAAAATTTTTTCCGGCGACCACAGTTGGGTGCTGATTCTCCCCGATGCCCACGAACCCTCTGTCCACATCTATGCCAACAGTGACCAGGAGGGATGGGTAGAAAGCCGCCTCAAGCAGTACCAAATCCATGTCGAATCCTTCTGTCGCCTGCAAACCGCCCTCTCCCAAGATACCGCCCTGCTGGAAGTCAGGTGACTACTCCGAAACTAGCAAATTTTTCAGCACATCCCAGCGATGATCCGTCTCCTCTGCCAGGGGCTGGCTCTGCCAGGGGGCAGCATCGGGCGCGATCGCAGGGAAAGGGATCGCCAAGCATAACTGCTCATAAATCCAAAATTTGAGGGGGAAAGAGCCATTGGGCGGATAGGACTCCGTCAGGTCTTCCACACTGACCTCTAGCTCCCTGGGCAGCTCGATCGGGTTTGCCAACATCACAATATCCTTCGTATCGATCGTCAGTTTATGATTAAACTGCACCAAGGTTCGATCGCAGGTCAGAGTCATAATCGCCTTTGCCTGCACCACTACTTCCAAAAAGGAACCACCGTGACGCACCGATGCCATCCCTTCAACAGGAGCTAGGGTCTGCAGATCGGTGAAAAATTCCCTAAACTCCGTCTTAAAAGTATGATGCTCAAGACGCAATAGATCAGGTATATAAATCTCTTTAAGCATCTTTTGCTCCGATCGATCGGACAATTAACTGACGGTTAGGCTCTTCTCCTTCACTAAAAGATTCCACATCAGCATACTCTTGCAGTAAAAGATGGATATAGCGTCTTTCTCCAGGAGACAACCGACTAATACTAAAAGACCCCTTATTCTCTCTGACATGATTTACAGCCTTGATCGCCATATCATGTAAGATGTTCAACTGGCGTTGGCGGAATCCATTTAGTTCCACAATATAAGTATGACCCTGGTCAAACGCCAAATTAACAAAGTACTGCAAAGCATCTAAACCACTACCGTTTTCTCCAGTCAACAAATTCACCTGCTCTTCACTAAGACCAGCAGAGTCAATAACTAGCCAACGATTACCCAGCTTATCTGCCGCCAGTTCCTCAACCTTAACCGAGCCAAAGTCCATTAAACTCAGCAGAGTCTCCAACCACTGCGATATTGTCATGGTTATTTTTTCTTCTTACTCTTCGGTTCAAAACTCAAACCCGTCTTGGGTTGCTCTACTGGAGCTACAGCAACTAACTTTTGTAAATTTTCTGGTAAAGGTTCTCGCGAAATCAAAAATGACTGCAAAGTTTGAAACATGTTAGCAATCAACATATAGAGGAGCACACCCGCAGGCAGAGGGAAAAACAAAAACATGCCCGAAAAGATGATCGGTGTAAGTTTGTTTACTGTCTGTTGTTGGGACTCTTCTTCTTTCTCCTGATTTCCTGCAGAGATGTTTTGATTGATGTAAAGACTCAAACCAAAGCCCATAATCAGCACCAAAATATCCCAGTTAATCGAACCATCTTTATTAGTTACCCCTACCTTACCCAAGGCTTTGATAAACAAAAAACCCTTGTTAGAGGCTAAACCAGGTACAGTCACCTGCACAGTAGCATCCCCAGGCGCGATCGCCTTGACCACACCATCCTCTGTCACGCTGACCTTATCTGCCCCCTTCGTCACTTGCCACTTCAAGTCAATCTTTGCATTCAAATCCGCAGCAATCTGCTCAAAAGAGCGATCATCTGTGGAAACCAACTTTACTTCTGCCTGCTCCCCAGCCGCCAACTTTGTGCCACTACTAACCAAGGCTTTGACAGGATAGTGATTCCGATCGGCAAAAAATATATTCTGAGTCGGAGTCACAAATGCTTGGTGCTGAATTTGCGATACCTGCTCCTGGGGAAGAACTTGGAAGTTGATAGCATAGTTAATGTCAGCAAAGGGCGACCCCCGCAAAGTTGCAAATAGAGCAAACAAGATCGGCATCTGTAACAAAGCCGGCAAACATCCCGCCAGAGGATTGCCAAACTCCTGAACATTCTGACTATTAACTTTAGCCAACTCCTCCTGCTGTTTAGCAGGGTCATTCTTGTAACGCTCCTGCACCGCTCGAATCCGCTGTTGCATGATCGGGTTAGCAATCTTCATCCTGCGCATCGTTCGCAACTGGTCAGCACTCACAGGAAATAGAGCAAATCTGACAACCAAAGTCAAAGCTACAATTGCCAATCCATAGCTAGGAAAAATTCCATAGAAAAAATCCAGGATTGGCAACATCACATTATTAGACAAAAAACTAACGCCGAAGTCCATGCAACTAAATTCAGAACACCTAATACAACATTCTAAGCTGATTTTGCCCTTCCCGACTGAACCATTCTCTGCCTGACATCAAAACTCAACTTATCCTCAATCAAGCCATAAATTTCCCTAAACCTAGGCAAAGAGCGCAACTCCAACCTGGAGCCGTCCCGCAACGTCACGACAATATCCCCCCAACCTATACCCCTGGGCACAGATACAATCTTGACAATTTCCCCGTAAACCACATCTGTCCGTTGCCTGCCCATCCAGCCGCCCGTAACCGAAATCCGCCGATCGGTAATCAAATACCTGACCCACAACGCCCTAATCAAAGCCCCGATCGTGATTGGCAGAGTAATCACAAACAAAGATAAAACTAGATTAAAAAGCAAATCCCCCCAATGAGGACCACCATCATAATAAATCTCTTCCTTAATCGCCATAAAGGTCAGCCCTAGTCAACACATCCCTTAAATCATCCCTCAAGTCACTAAAACTAACGTCTATCTGAGGTCGAGATACCATGACCACCAACTTCAGTCCACCAACTAGATGCCCCAGAAACTCCCTCATGATAGACCTAAGCCGCCTCTTGAGCAAATTCCGATCGCAGGCACGCTTGCTAAACTTCTTCGATATAACAAAACCAACCAAAGTAGACTGGGTTCCAAAATTTCTGACAAACTTCACAGTCAGAAATTTACCCTTGACATACACACCACTGCTTAGAACCTCCTTAAAATCCGATCGATGCCTGAGACGATTATCAAAAGGCAGCAAAACTAGCTGATCGAAAGACGAACTCTGCCCCTACGCCTCCGTGCCCTTAAGACCTTTCTACCACCAGGAGTTTGCATCCTAGCTCTAAAACCAGAGACCCGTAAACGTTTACGATTAGTACCTTCAAGAGTGCGCTTAGTCATAGCCTCCAAAA
>PHFO01000020.1 GCA_002861535.1 Cyanobacteria bacterium M5B4
AGGGCAAAGGCAGCGGCGGGTAACTGGTCTGGTTCAAAGGCAATAAAATTGCCTAAATGCTTTCCTAAAATTTCATTGAGTCGGACCTTTGATGACCGCACCACCAACCTGATGTGGGGATTCAACGATCGGGCAATAAAAGCAGCCTCAATATTGACCTGCTCCGATCGGGTAACCAACAAAATGCCACGACATTCCTTAATGCCTGCCTGCTCTAAAACTTTAGCCTGACGACAATCGCCAAAGAATAGATCGAGGGAGTCCTTCATCCCGGGAATCTCCCACTCCTTGGGCACCACCTGGTCGATGGCAGTCACCTGAGCACCAAATTCCTCCAGGGCAGCGACACAATGTTGCCCCAAACTGCCTAAACCACATACCAAAAAACGGTTAGCCGCAATTTCTAAATCCATCTTGGCATCTCCAATTTGTTCTACAATACAGTAAATCGGGAGAGATGGCAGAGTGGTCGATTGCGCTCGACTTGAAATCGAGTAAGGGTAACACCTTCCAGGGTTCAAATCCCTGTCTCTCCGTGGTTCTCAGAGTTTTGACCGATCAAGGGCGTAAAATTATCTCTATAATTTGGTCGGAGCCAAAACCTACAGTGCAACGTTTTAACAACTCCCAACTACTACGATTCCTGCTCCTGTTCGCTCTTGGTTGGGCAGTTGTCCAGATCGTGAGCTACTTTTCCTCGGTGCTAATTATCCTGATCTGTGCCGCAATCTTAGCCCTACTCCTGAGTTATCCTGTGGCTGAATTGCGCCGATATATGTCCCATGGGCTTGCAGTAACGATCGTTTTTCTCTTAGGTCTGGGTATTTTGGGGAGTCTAGCCTTCACGATCGGTTTGGCTTTGCTCACCCAAACTCAACAACTGATCGCAGACATACCAGACCAAATTACCAGCTTCATCACGGGACTGGAGCAATTAGAACGGTTTTTAAGGCAGTGGAACCTAAATCTCGATTTTACGGTAATAGAAGAAGTGTTGCGCAGTCAGGCAATTTCAGGATTTGGGCTGGGAGTGCTGACTCTGCAACGTCTGCTGTCTGGAGTGCTTGAAGGCATCCTGATTATCGTGATTACCCTATTTATGTTGCTAGATGGGCAGCAGTTGTGGGAGCTTAGTATCAAAAAACTGCCAGAACCCTGGTGCAGCCGCCTGCCAGATGCCCTAAAGTCTAATTTCTTGGGATTTTTCTGGGGACGTTTTTTATTATCGCTGTTTTTTGGTATTACTGCTTTTATTAGCTTTCTGATTTTAGGTGTGCCCTATAGCCTTGTTCTGGCAACGATCGTGGGGCTATTCGATCTAATTCCGGGTATTGGCGCTACTCTCGGTATTTTTCTTGTTGCCCTGATTGTTTTGCCCCAGGGAATAGGACTAAGTATCAAGCTAATTATTAGCTGCGTATTACTGCAACAGGTAGAGGAAAATCTACTAATGCCTCGTATTATGAGAGGATCGGTCAAACTCAACCCAGTAGTGTTATTTACTGCCTTGCTGATTGGCGCCCAAGTGGGCGGGTTATTTGGTTTATTTCTATCCATTCCTGTGGCAGGAACATTGGTAAGTGTTTTTGAACTTGAAGAATTGCAGGGATAATTTTTAGACCTTGAGCTGGAATGTCATTTTTAGAAACATTGCTGAATTTTATGTGACCTAATAAAAATCCCCCCCGATCGCGATCGAGGAGGAGAAAAAATAGACTATAAACTAATCAGAATTAACCGAAGGCAGTAGCTGTCGAAGCGATCACAAAAGCAGCGTAGGTGAAGATATAACCCACGGAGAAGTGAGCTAAACCAACCAAACGAGCTTGCACGATCGAGAGCGCCACGGGCTTATCTTTCCACTGCACCAAGTTAGCCAAGGGAGTGCGTTGATGCGCCCATACGAGGGTTTCGATCAATTCTTGCCAGTAACCGCGCCAAGAGATCAGGAACATAAACCCAGTTGCCCACACCAAGTGACCAAACAGGAACATCCAAGCCCAAACGGAAATGTTATTCATGCCGTAGGGGTTGTAACCGTTGATCAACTGGGAAGAGTTCAACCATAGGTAATCCCGCAACCATCCCATCAGGTAGGTAGAAGATTCATTGAACTGGGCAACGTTGCCTTGCCATACTGCCAAGTGCTTCCAGTGCCAGTAGAAGGTCACCCAACCGATCGTGTTCAGCATCCAGAACATGGCTAAGTAGAAGGCATCCCAAGCCGAGATGTCGCAAGTACCGCCCCGTCCAGGACCATCACAGGGGAAGCTGTAACCAAAGTCCTTCTTGTCGGGCATTAACTTGGAACCACGGGCATCTAAAGCACCCTTCACCAAAATCAAAGTAGTGGTGTGCAGCCCTAAAGCGATCGCGTGGTGAACTAAGAAGTCGCCAGGACCGATCGTTAAGAACAAGGAGTTAGCATTGGAGTTAATTGCTTCCAACCAGCCAGGGAGCCATACGTTACCGTAGTTGGGCCAAGCCGTAGTCGCAATATCAGTGGGGTTAGAAAGCAACACATCAAAACCGTAGAGCGCCTTACCGCTAGAAGCCTGCACAAATTGAGCAAACACAGGTTCGATCAAAATTTGCTTCTCTGGTGTACCGAAGGCAACCACTACGTCATTGTGGACATACAAGCCCAAGGTATGGAAACCAAGGAACAGAGATACCCAAGACAAGTGGGAAATAATCGCCTCTTTGTGTTCGAGAACCCGAGCCAATACGTTGTTTTTATTGGTCTCAGGATCGTAGTCCCGAATAAAGAAGATGGCACCATGGGCAAAAGCTCCCACCATCAAGAAACCAGCAATGTACTGGTGATGGGTGTAAAGAGCCGCCATCGTGGTGTAGTCCTTCGCCATGAAAGCGTAGGGAGGCAAAGCATACATATGTTGTGCTACCAGGGAGGTAATTACACCCAAGGAAGCCAATGCCAAGCCTAATTGGAAATGCAAGGAGTTGTTGATCGTGTCGTACAGACCCTTGTGACCTTCACCGAGCATACCGCCAAATACAGTACCTTCGGGAGGACGGTGAGCCGCCAAGATTTCGCGGATGCTGTGACCAATGCCAAAGTTGGTGCGGTACATATGACCGGCAATAATGAAGATCACCGCGATCGCGAGGTGGTGGTGCGCCATATCCGTGAGCCACAGGGACTCAGTCTGGGGATGGAAGCCGCCCAGGAAGGTCAAAATTGCACTACCTGCCCCCTCCGACGTCCCAAAAATATGGTTAGCCGTATCAGGATTTTGGGCATACACACCCCAATTGCCAGAAAAGAAAGGTAGTAGACCGGCGGGGTGGGGCTTCACGCTCAAGAAGTTATCCCAACCGACATGGATACCGCGGGATTCAGGAATAGCCACGTGGACTAAGTGCCCCGTCCAAGCCAAGGAGCTGACCCCAAACAAACCAGCCAGGTGGTGGTTCAAACGGGATTCTGCATTCTTAAACCAGGACAAGCTGGGACGGAAACTAGGCTGCAAGTGCAACCAGCCAGCAAAGAGCATCACACCTGCCAAAATCAGCAAGAAGATGGCTCCTTGGTAGAGGTCGGCATTTTTGGTCATCCCGATCGTGTACCACCAGTGGTAAACACCGGAGTAAGCAATATCTACAGGACCACCAGCCCCCTGAGCTTGGGTATAGGCTTCTACCGCTGCCTTACCAAATTGGGGGTCCCAAATCGCATGGGCGATCGGTTTTACGTTGAGGGGGTCTTTCACCCACTGCTCGAAGTTACCCTGCCAGGCCACATGGAACAGGTTGCCAGAGACCCACAGGAAAATAATTGCCAAATGACCAAAGTGGGAAGCAAAAATCTTTTGGTAAAGACTTTCTTCTGTCACACCGTCATGGCTCTCGAAGTCATTAGCCGTTGCTAAAGCGTACCAAATGCGCCGCGTCGTAGGGTCTTGGGCGAGCGCCTGGCTAAATTTAGGAAATTTTGTTGCCATTAGAAGTGTTCTCCTTAATTATCCTAGTGCCCCAAACCTTGCCAAGAAGAATGCCCAAGTTGTAGCAATTCCTCCTAACAAATAGTGAGCCAAGCCCACAGCACGACCCTGCACAATGCTCAGAGCGCGGGGTTGAATGGCAGGAGCCACTCGCAGTTTATTGTGTGCCCACACGATCGATTCGATCAATTCTTGCCAGTAGCCACGACCACTAAACAGGAACATCAAGCTAAATGCCCAGATAAAGTGAGCGCCCAAGAAAATCAAACCGTAGGCAGATAGAGCCGAACCGTAGGACTGAATTACTTGAGAAGCCTGTGCCCACAGGAAATCCCGCAACCAGCCGTTGATGGTGATCGCACTTTGAGCAAAGTTACCCGCAGTGATGTTATTAACTACTCCATCGCTGACCGTACCGAAAATGTCGGACTGCATCTTCCAAGAGAAGTGGAAAATCACTACAGAAATACAGTTGTACATCCAGAACAGACCCAAGAACACATGATCCCAAGCGGAAACTTGGCAAGTGCCGCCCCGACCAGGTCCATCGCAGGGGAAACGGAAACCGAGTTCGCTCTTATCGGGAATCAAGCGGGAGTTGCGGCTAAACAATACACCCTTCAACAGAATCAACACGGTAACGTGGATCGTGAAAGCATGGATATGGTGCACCATAAAGTCCGCTGTGCCCAAGGGCATGGGAGCCATGGCGACCTTACCGCCTACTGCCAAGACATCGCCGCCAAATACGGGGCTGACAGAAGAGCTAACCCAGGGAGCAGAGTTAGCAATAAAGTTGGTGTGGATGTTTTGAATCCACTGGGCAAATACGGGCTGTAACTGAATTGCCGTATCGGAGAACATATCTTGAGGACGACCCAATGCCCGCATGGTGTCGTTGTGGATGTATAAGCCAAAGCTGTGGAAGCCGAGGAAAATACATACCCAGTTCAAGTGGGAAATGATCGCATCGCGGTGACGTAACACCCGATCGAGGACGTTGTTGTAGTTAGTCTGAGGATCGTAATCCCGGACGAGGTAAATTGCCGCATGAGCTGCTGCCCCACAGACACAGAAACCGCCAATCCACATGTGGTGAGTGAAGAGGGAAATCTGGGTAGCGTAATCGATCGCAATGTAGGGGTAAGCAGGCATCGCGTACATATGGTGCGCCACGATGATAGACAAAGAACCGATCATTGCCAGGTTAATTGCCAACTGGGCGTGCCAAGAAGTGGTGAGGATTTCGTACAAGCCCTTGTGACCATTACCACCAATAATGATGGGGTCCTTGTGAGCTTCTAAAATTTCCTTCATGCTGTGACCAATGCCCCAGTTAGTGCGATACATATGCCCCGCAATAATAAACAGGGTAGCGATCGCTAGGTGGTGGTGGGCTTGGTCAGTGAGCCACAAAGCACCAGTTTGGGGGTTCAAGCCGCCCTTGAAGGTCAAAAACTCACTGTAGGCAGCCCAGTTACCTGTAAAGAAGGGCAAGGTACCACTAAAGAAGCCCCAGTCCACTTTGGGGAACAGTTCCGCCATCAAAGAGGGATTGAGGATAAATTCATGGGGTGCAGGGATTTGATTGATGGGAATACCGGCATCCAAGTAAGCATTCACAGGGATAGAAACGTGAATCTGGTGTCCTGCCCAACCCAGAGAACCCAAGCCCAATAAACCAGCCAAGTGGTGGTTCATCATGGATTCTACGTTTTGGAACCACTCCAATTTAGGAGCGCGGACGTGGTAGTGGAACCAGCCAGCAAAGAACATCAAACCAGCCATGACCAAGCCGCCGATCGCAGTGCAGAGCAGTTGATACTCGGTGGTAATCCCCGAAGCCCGCCACAAATGGAACAAGCCAGAAGTAATTTGAATACCTTGGAAACCGCCGCCGACATCGCCATTGAGGATGTCTTGACCAACGATGTCCCACACTACCTGAGCGCTGGGCTTGATGCCAACGGGGTCAGAGAGCCAGGCTACATAATTAGAAAATTTTGCCCCGTGGAAATACATGCCACTGAGCCAGATAAAAATAATGCCCAAATGCCCAAAGTGAGCAGAAAAAATCTTGCGGGCAGTGTCTTCTTCAGAACTAAAGCTATCGAAGTCGTGAGCATCAGCGTGGAGCGTCCAAATCCATTCGGTGGTTTTGGGCCCCTTAGCGAGGGTGCGATCGAAGTGTCCAGGTTTTGCCCACTTTTCAAAGGAAGTAGGAACCGGATTTTCGTCGACCACTACGCGCACTTTTGCTTCCGACTTGTCAGAAGTAGCTGTCATGAGGTGTCCTCTCTACTTGTTAACAAGGGTATTTAACCGGATTTACTTGACTTAATAGAGCCGAATCGATGAATGATATAAGGGCGGTGCTAAAAAGCTACGCAAATCTTAGAGCCAATTATAGGGATGGCTATTGCCTAATCTTAAAGGTGCTTAACAATTATTCAAAAAGGGGCGGGATTGCAGTCAATAAGATAGGGGCTTGGGCTGGCTCAGCCCTCAAGAGATCGCTCCCTGTGCTTGCCGGGCTTCGAGAGATAGAGACAGGACTTACATTGCTTGTTCTGAAACCCTAGCCCTTTCCCCACAAGGGAGAAGGGATGGAGGGAATTTTTCCTCAGCGTAAGTCCTGAGAAACTGGTTAATTAAACCCGATCGATCCTTTCTACCCAGGTTTTGATCCAGTCGAGAATGGCTTGGACAGCTTCTGGTTTGGGAGCTTCGCAGTAGAGTCTTAACAGGGGTTCTGTGCCACTAAAACGAATCAATAACCAGCTTTCGTCTGCTAATCTCAACTTGAAGCCATCGATCGTTTGCACGTTTAACACCGGACGGTCTGCTATTTGGGCAGGACAGTTTTCTTGTAAGGTCTTGATTAAAATCTCTCGGGAAGAAGGTAAATTCAGAGTTAAATCGATGCGATCGTAGGCGCGGTAAAACCCCGTCTTGTCTTGCAACGATCGGTATAGCTGACTAATACCTTGTCCAGAAGTAACTACAGCTTCTAAGACATAAAGAGCAGATAACAGGGCATCTCTTTCGGGGATATGATTGCCGTAACCAATGCCGCCGGATTCTTCTCCCCCCAACAGGGTTAAGCCGCCCTTTAACATTTCCGTGGCGATGTATTTGTACCCGATCGCTGTTTCTTTGACCTCTAATCCATACAATTGCCCCACTTTGGGAATTAAATCGGAACCGCTGATCGTTTTGATTACTTGCCCCAATAGCCCGTGATGACAGTGCAAATGCTGAATCAAAATTGGGATGAGCACCTGGGAACTTACATAATTCCCTGCCCCATCGATCGCTGCAATCCGATCGCCATCGCCGTCAAACACCAAACCAAACACGATCGTGGCGGGGTTACTGTCCTGTTCCTGTCTAACCCTGGCGCAGAAATCGGTTAAATATTTAGCGATCGGTTCTGGGGGCATCCCGCCAAAGAGGGGGTCATGGCGCGTATTCACCTCCACCAGACCAGGCAGTTCTCCCAAAATTCTGGTCACTCCTCCGGACGCTGCCCCATACATGGGGTTGACTAAGACTCTGACCTTACCCGATCGGAGGCTTGCCTGAATTGTCTCTACATCTACCTTGGTTTGTAAAACCGCAACATAATCTGTCCAAGGGGAAAAAGATTGGATTGTCCCCCCCGATCGGGCGCGATTTCTTGCCCCAACAAATCTTCTACCTGCCTAGTAACTTCCTCTGACACCGAGCCGCCAAAAGCCCCCTTAATCTTCAAACCGTTGTACTGGGGCGGATTGTGACTGGCAGTAATCACGACCGCGCCCAATGCCCTCTCACTAAACGCCGCCCAACTCATCGCCGGTGTGGAACAAAAACAATCCCCTAAATAAACCTCATAGCCCTGCTCTGCCACTGCCTGAGCGCAAGCCTGAGCAAATTCCGCCGATAAAAACCGGCGATCGTAGCCCACCATAATCTTGCGGGAACCCAAATGCCCGTAGCTATCGTCTAGCACTTTAGCTACCGCACGAGAAACCCGATCGAGGTTGGCAAAGGTAAACCCATCCGCAATAATGCCCCGCCAACCATCCGTGCCAAACTTAATTGTCTTGTTAATCATTTGTTTACCTAAAACTAAATTTTCCTTAACTAAAGAATCCTCAGCAAAAGTTTATACTTATGAAGTTGTCTTTTTCTCCGACCATGTTTAACCGTAGCTTCATTTTGTTTGCGGTACCTTTTGCAGTGGTTCCTTCTGCATTTGCAATTACCCTCCCCACTGGTACTAAGTTTACCTCTACTTCTACCTGTCAAGCTGCCAGTTCTATCAGTGGCATTCCCTCTAGCTCCCAGCGTCTTGTTAACAATATCAAGTACGATGCGCGGGAAATCAACAAGGGTTACACCGACTCCACCCACGTGCGAGTTTTACTCAATGGACAGTTGCAATGGGTCAAGATTGACAGTTGTGGTAGCTTGCCTGTATTCCAATCGACCAACACTTGCCGCGTATCCAGCAACATCAGTGGTATTTCTTCTAGCCCCTACAGACTCACTAACGGCAGATACTACGGCATCACAGCCTTTAACCAGCAAACCAATCCCGCTGCTTCTACCCATGTGCAGTTAAACAACGATGGCTACCTAGAATGGACAGCTATTAACGGTTGCGGCAATGTGATCAGTGTCGGCGGCAGTGCTACCCCTACACCCACGCCCACTCCTACTCCTACACCAACTCCTGGCGGTGGTATTCCTGGCACTGGCACCTTCTTTGACACTACTAACAACACCGAGAACAACAAGTTTGGTGGTATGGCAGACCCCACTCCCCCTCCTCCTGCTTTCACTGCTTTTGATATTGAAATGTCGGCAATTTGTGGTGCTCCTGGTTCCCGTGTCAGCCCCACTGTGTTCAAGAACACCCTGAAAAAGTATCCCGCCGAACTTAATCGCATTATGCAATACACTGGCTATCGCGTCTTTGGTAGCCGCCCTGCCCAATACACCAATGTTGATGACTATCTCAATCAGTTGGCGGAGGCTTGGGTAAATTCAGAAACCCATGCCTATGACCACATTTTCTGTGGTGAACCCACTTCTACGATCGGCGGCTTGCACTTCCATCGCCGTTACTATGACCTGCAACAGAGCGGACAGGCAGGACGGGTTCTCAACAACAGCAATAACCAAGAAATTGTACCTGGTGTAATCTACACGATCGGGGTGAAGATGAGTAACGGCAGTGGCGGCTTTGCCCAAAGCAACATCAAGGGCTATGGCTACACTCTCAGTGCTGAAGACTTGCTCAAGTTTGGTACTAAGGCATTCCGGGATAATCCCACTTCTAGCTCTAGCAGCAGTGCTTGTATCCTCAATGTCAATGATGACGGCAAGAACTTCAAGATGGTGTTTGTACGCCGTGCTTCTGGTATCCGTACCTTCTATCCTGATGCTACTCCTAGCACCAGCGACCCAGTTTGTAAAGTTAATCCTTAGTTCTCGGCAAGCACGACTTAATTAGGGTTTTCTGAGACCCTTACCCAGCTCTCTCCCAACATAGGAGAGGGAATTTTATCTTAATGTCGTCAGAAGCCCCCCGATTTATCGTTGCTTTTTTTGAAACCCTCTCCCAAACAGGGAGAGGGAACAAGAAAAAATTGATACACTTCCCTTCTCCCCTCTGTGGAGAAGGGTTTGCTTTAACCTTGTATTCTAGGACTAACATGAATCGTTTTAGGTGCTATACAAAAAGTACCTTCAGGGTCAAAATAGACTTAACCTAATTCACTAGTTAGGGCAATTCATCCCATCGCTAAAGCGAGGGTCTTCTTGCAAAAGACTAGATAAATCCGGCGACTATTTTTGTGGAGTTTCCCTAATTTCTAAAATGTAGGGATGAGAACTATCTTTGGTGTAGGAGCCTACCCAGATTTGATAGGTGCCTGCTAGCCATTGTCCCTCTAGGACGGGATTGCGATCGGTGTGGTCATCATTGCACCAAGTGCCTCCTGGTCCTTTCACTAATAGGATGGTATCCCCAGAACTTTTAATACCCAGACGCAAGAAATTAAACTGCGCCGTCAGGGTTATTTCATGGTCTGGCTCCCGATCGATAAAACCAATACAGTCCCCGGTCTCAGTTTTGGGGGTGAGGGAGAGTTGTTGGGTTTCAGTAGTGCCGCCACTGATACCCCGCAAAATAAGGGGCGGGCTACCAGGTACAATTCTGGCATTCTCAAATAGTTTTAGCCGGATTTTTTGCTAGGCAATGTCTGGGCGGTGGCGACCCCATGGAGGGATAAAAATAGCGCCAGGACAGCAATTCTTAGCATGGATTGAAGTTTTCTAAGTCTGTATCTGTTAACCACTCCTCTACTTTAGGGAGGTGACTTTCTAGGGTGAGGTCATACTTGAGAGGTGTGACGGTGATGTAATTGTTACGGATGGCTTGAATGTCACTATCTGCGGTTGCTTCTTCTTCTACTACTTCCCCAGAAAGCCAATAGTAGGTTTTCCCTCTGGGGTCTACCCGTTTAGCAAAGACATCGCGCCAGCGGCGAATGCCCAATCTAGTTAACCGCACGCCACAAATATCGGCGGGAACAATGGCGGGAATGTTGACGTTTAGTAGCACTGCTTCTGACAGGGGTTGCTGACTCAAATGGCGGACTAGGTGTTTGGCGAAAGTCGCCGCAGCACTAAATTCCAGGGAAGCAAAGCTGGTTAAACTGAAGGCAATACTGGTTATTCCCTCTAAAACGCCTTCCATGGCTGCCGATACAGTGCCGGAGTAGAGGACATCGGTGCCTAAGTTAGCGCCGCGATTGATGCCCGAAAGGACTAAATCTGGGCGGTGGGGCAACAGAGCGTCTAGGGCTAGTTTCACGGAATCGGCGGGAGTGCCGGAACAAGCCCAAGCGGTGACATTTTCGGGAAAGATACCTTTGATGCTGTCTACACGGAGGGGTTCCTGGAGGGTGAGGGCGTGCCCCGTAGCAGACCGTTCCCGATCGGGGCAGACTACAGTAACTTGGTGTTCACAGGCGATCGCTTCCGCCAGAGCCAGGACTCCAGGGGAAAAGATGCCATCGTCGTTACTAATTAAAATATTCATATTCAAATCATGGCAGAGGTTGCCCCAAATAGCAAGGCAAAAAAGTATTCCAATTTACAACTTATCTCTATGCCCCAGTATTATGATCAGCAAAGCTTGTAGGAATTATTACTGTGGTAGGAAATCAGTTAGAAGAAAACATCCAAACGATCGGGGCAAAGATTCTCGATACCGATCGGTCTTCTTTTTGGGATGGTTTTCGTCTGGATGACAAGATTATGAACCCCAGCGCTTAAATCTTTGTAGTTCTAATTTTCTAATTTGAGATATGATAATATAGATTTGGGACCGCAACGGTTTCGACGTGTTAGTAGAAGCCGACTTATGATACAGGTCGAGAGGGAGTGTCTCTCGTAAATCAAAGCTCAAAAAATAGATGCAAACAACATCGTACCCTTCGCTCGTAAAGCAGCTGCTGTAGCTGCCTAAGAATCAGACAAAATCGATTCCGAGGCTCAATAGACGACTCCGTTAAGTTTATTGAGATAACCCCAACGGATGCTGCAGCTAATCCTCTTCTGTGGATTGCTGCCTAAGACTTACAGAAGCATCCCTACTATCGGGGACAATTGATAGTCCTTGTTACCAAGGTCAAGGTAACTAAGCCTGTGAATGAGTAAGCGGTTAGGCGCTGATGCGGACGGCAGTTCGACTCTGCCCGGTTCCACTAACTTTATTTATGTCAGGACTTGAAAAATTCCTCTCCCTTTTTGGGAGAGGGCTGGGGTCAGAAAAAGCCCCGCAATTCAAGGCAAGAGCAGGATCGCCTCCAAGAACCGGTGGGGTTACGCCTGGGTCAACAAAATTGCAGTAATATAAGCATAGATTTGTTGCCAGCCTAATTTTTATGACCGATGTAGCTGTTTCCCGCATCCGTAACTTTTGTATTATTGCCCACATTGATCACGGTAAATCCACCCTCGCCGATCGGTTGTTGCAGGCAACGGGCACTGTCTCTAACCGCGAAATGAAAGAACAATTCCTCGACAACATGGATTTAGAGCGGGAACGGGGAATCACGATCAAACTCCAGGCGGCGCGCATGAACTACACGGCTCCCGATGGTCAGTCCTACGTCCTCAATTTGATTGATACCCCTGGACATGTGGATTTTTCCTACGAAGTTTCCCGATCGCTGGCTGCCTGTGAGGGCGCATTATTAGTGGTAGACGCTTCCCAGGGGGTGGAAGCCCAGACTCTAGCGAATGTCTATCTTGCCCTAGAGAATGACCTAGAGATTATTCCGGTTCTAAATAAGATTGATTTACCTAGCGCCGAACCCGATCGGATTGCCAAAGAAATTGAGGAACTGATCGGTTTGGATTGCTCTAGCGCAGTCCTTGCTTCTGCTAAGGAAGGCATTGGCATAGCGGAAATTTTAACATCGATCGTGGAGTTGATTCCCCCTCCCAGAGATACGGTAGACCAGCCCCTGCGGGCGTTAATTTTTGATAGTTATTACGATGCCTACCGCGGCGTAATCGTCTACTTTCGGGTGATGGATGGACAGGTGGCAAAGGGCGATCGGATTAAATTTATGGCTTCGGGGCAGGAATACGAAATTGCCGAGTTGGGGGTGATGGCTCCTAACCAAGTCCAGACCGAAAGCCTCCATGCCGGGGAAGTAGGTTACTTGGCAGCCGCGATCAAAACCGTAGAGCACGCCCGCGTCGGCGATACCATTACCCTGGCAAATAATCCTGCCCAAGCTCCCCTTGCTGGTTATGAGGAAGCGAAGCCGATGGTATTTTGCGGTATGTTTCCTGTAGATGCCGACCAATTTGAGGAACTCAGGGAGGCATTAGAAAAACTCAAACTCAACGATGCCGCTTTGCAGTACGAGCCAGAAACTTCTAGTGCTATGGGTTTTGGCTTTCGTTGCGGCTTTTTGGGGCTTCTGCACATGGAAATTGTGCAGGAGCGCTTGGAACGGGAGTACCGCCTCAACCTGATTATCACTGCCCCTACGGTGATCTATCGCGTGATTGACCTCAAGGGCAATGTGCTGATGATCGATAACCCCAGTGAATTGCCCCCTCCCCACGAGCGCCAATCGATCGAGGAACCCTACGTCAAACTGGAAATTATGATGCCTAAGGAGTACATCGGAACGTTGATGGAGTTGTGCGAAAGCCGCCGCGGCATCTACAAAGAGATGAAGTATATCACCCCCGATCGGACTACCTTAATTTATGAACTGCCCTTGGCGGAAATTGTCACGGACTTTTTTGACCAGATGAAGTCCCGATCGAAGGGCTACGCCAGCATGGAATACTCTATGATTGGCTACCGTCCTAATGACCTGGTGCGTTTGGATGTTTTAGTGAATGAAGAACCCGTGGATTCCCTGGCCACGATCGTGCATCGGGACAAAGCCTACTATGTGGGCAAAGCCCTAGTCGCCCGTCTCAAGGAACTGATCCCCCGCCATCAATTCCAGATTCCCATCCAAGCCGCGATCGGCAGCAAGGTACTATCCCGGGAGAATATCCCCGCTATGCGCAAGAACGTTCTAGCCAAGTGCTACGGTGGCGACATTTCCCGCAAAAAGAAACTACTAGAAAAGCAAAAAGAAGGGAAAAAACGCATGAAGTCTGTGGGTAGTGTGGATGTTCCCCAGGAGGCATTTATGGCGATCTTGCAACTCAAGCCGGAGTAGCCCGCCATGCCTCGACAAGCTCAGGGAGCTAAGGGAACGGGAGAGGGTTTCAGAAAAAGCAACGTAAGTCCTGTTTTATTTCGGACAAAGTTAACTCCCGCCATTGCCCCGACTGGAGTGGCTCCAGAGGGAGATGCCCGATTTTAATGCGAATCAGGCGCAGAGTGGGGAATCCAATATGGGCAGTCATCCGCCGAATTTGCCGATTTTTGCCCTCTATGAGGGTTATTTCCAGCCAAGAAGTGGGAATATGGGCGCGGTAGCGGATGGGAGGCACCCGATCGGGGATGGTTATATTTTTTAGTTCTACTTGGGCAGGGAGAGTGCGGTAAAGATTGCCCTTAAAATTTAGGACTACACCGCGGCGTAGTTGTTCTAAGTGGGCATCGGTGGGAATACCTTCTACCTGCACCAGATAGGTTTTAGGATGGTGAAATTTGGGATCAGTTAATTGATGTTGCAGTCTGCCATCATTTGTGAGTAATAAAAGACCTTCGCTATCCTGGTCTAATCTGCCTACAGGATAAACATCAGGAACATTGATATAACTCTTAAGTGTTAAACGATCGGGTTCTGTCTGACTAAATTGACAAACAACATTGTAGGGTTTATGAAACAAAAGATAACGACGGAGCAAAGCACTATCAAAAAATGACAACAAAGATATTACAGGGGAGAGAAGGGAAGTAGATCAATTTTTTCTAGCCCCCTCTCCCGTTTCCTGAAGGAAGCCGAAGGAGGGTAACGTAATTCCTCATATTAAACAATCTATCTGTTTTCGCAGCCGGTGAAGGTTCCAGAAATCTGACGATCTTGGCATGATATTTCCATCCTCTCTGGGCGTTTCTCTAGATGTCACCGATGATAAACTAAGTGGGTTATTTTCATTTTCCCATTATGGGCGTAGAACTACGCAGTTATGTTTATCTCGATCGACTGCAACCGCAGCATGCTGCTTTCATTGGTACCGTAGCGGTGGGTTTTTTGCCCCTGCCTGGGGATGCTTCCCTCTGGATTGAGATTTCCCCTGGTATTGAGATCAATCGCATTACAGATATTGCCCTCAAATCGACTCAGGTGCGCCCTGGGGTACTGGTAGTGGAACGGTTGTATGGACTGTTAGAAATTCATTCTAGTAATCAGGGGGACACCCAAACCGCAGGGAAGGCGATTCTGACTTTTCTGGGTGTTGATCAGAAAGATTGCCTCAAACCCCGCATTCTCTCTAGTCAAGTGATTCGCAATATCGATGCCCACCATGCCCAATTGATCAACCGATCGCGCCGCGGGCAAATGATTTTGGCGGGACAAACCCTCTATGTTTTGGAGGTGGAACCCGCTGCCTATGCTGCCTATGCTGCCAACGAAGCAGAAAAGGCGGCGTTGATCAACATCTTGCAAGTTAGTGCTGTTGGTAGTTTGGGACGGTTATTTTTAGGGGGAGAGGAACGCAACATTATGGCAGCCTATCGGGCGGTAAATGAGGTGTTAGGGAATCTACCCGGGCGCAGTTTCGATGATGTCCGCAGGGAATAACAAAATGGATATTGCTCTGTTTGGTACCAGTGCTGACCCGCCCACGATCGGGCATCAGGGTATTTTACAGTGGCTCAGTGGTCGTTATGATGTGGTGGTGGTGTGGGTGTCGGATAATCCCTTCAAGTCCCATCGCAGTCCCCTGCACCATCGATTAGAAATGGTCAGAATTATGATTGCGGCGACGGATTTTGCCCGATCGAATGTGGAACTACATCCAGAAATTAGTAACCCCCGTACTTTAATCACTTTAGAAAGGGCGCAACAAATTTGGTGTGATGGTAATTTCTCTTTGGTGGTAGGAGCAGATATTGTGCCCCAACTGCCCTCCTGGTATAGGTCTCAGGAGTTATTGTCCCAGGTTTCCATCTTGGTAATTCCGCGGCTGGGCTATACCTTGAGCAAGGCGCAATTGGCACCGATCGAGTCTCAAACCAAACAAATAACGATCGCTGATTTAACTCTGCCTGGGGTCTCTTCCTCTAGTTTTAGAGAATACAAAGACCGATCGGGGATGCTCAAAGAAGTCCTAGATTACATCGATCGGTATGACTTGTATAACTGACGATGAATAATGTCACTTATTCTTTGACCAAAGAACTGACAGGAAAATCAAATAACATTGTGGTCATGTAGCGTTCTGTCCATTCATTGCCAAAGGACTTTTCTAAGACGCGGCGGGTTTTGTCGTTTTGTTGTTGTTTGAGGCAGTATTTTTGTTGACCCGATCGGATGTCACCAATTTCAGTCAGAGACTGGAGGGGCTGAGTCTGGCAAGCGATTTGACAGTGAGGGTGAGGTACTCAGTTACGCGCTGGATAAATTTATTGCCTTCGTTTTCATCGACCAGACGGGCAAATAGACAATAGTCAGAAAAAATATCGCCCCATTCTGGTAAAGCCCTTGGTTCTGATAGTTCTAGGGGGGATAACTGACTTAGTCTTCTTTGGTAACACAACGGTAACGATCGGTCGGGACTGACGGGAGAAAGATCGACAATGGCGGCGCTGATCATGCCGGACTTGCTCCCCACTAAATCTGTGCCAAAAATGGGCAGGGAATATTCCGATCGGGGGAACATGACACAGTGCAAAATGTCTAAGCCCTGATTGAGGTGGGCAATTTCTAGGTGGAGCTTGCGGAATTGGGGGGTCTGATAACAACGATTCTCGATCGTTAGCCTTTCTCCTTCCAGGGCACCTTCTACATAGCCCAGGTCGGGGGGCATATCGTAGGGAGCTAGTTCGAGGTGCTGTTGCCATAATAGCTCAATCCGATCGGCGAGTTGCCGCAGGAGGGGATGTACAAGCTCTCGAAGACCGGTCTCCATAAATTAGTTATGTTTTAATCTATTCTTTCTATCTTAAATTACTTTTCGCTGATAGTTGGTTATCGGGAAACTTCCACGATCGTTTCCGTGGAAACCAGGGCAAACAATTCTTTAATATCTTCGTTGTACATTCTTAAACAACCATGGGAGACGGCTTGTCCTACGGAGTTGCGGTTGGGGGTGCCATGGAAGCCAGACCAGTCCTTGCCGTTGGTCCAAAAGCCGATCCAGTATTGCCCCAGGGGGTTATCGGGGTCGCCTGCTTTAATTACATCTCCTGTGAAGGGGTTTTTCCAATCGGGGCGGGCAAACTTCTGTTTGACCTTAAAGGTGCCCTTGGGGGTCTCCCAGCCCTGTCTACCCACAGCGATCGGGTAGGTTCTATGTTTGATACTGCCCTTAAAGGCGGTAACTCGGCGCTCAGATAAACTTACTTCTAATTTTGTCACTTGGGCTGCCTGGGGTGGGGGGATGGGGGGGACTTGTTTTTGCGCTGCCAGGACTTCGTAGAGCAGGACGGCTAACTCGCCTTTGTTGATGGGGCGGTGGAGATCGAGCTGGTCGGGATGGGCGGGAGTAGTGAGCCAGATGTTTTGTTTGAGGAGAGCGCTGAGGGCATCCTGGGCATAGGCAGGCACCCGATCGCCATCACTGAAGCGAGATTTTAACAGGTGCCGCCGATCGGTTTGGGGATCGATCGGTAGTTGCAATCCGTTGGCGAGGGATACCATCACCTCCAGGCGGGTCAAAGGGCGATCGGGGTAAATATGGGCACCATCTCCGCTAAGAAAACCGCCTCGTAGGCATTAATCAGGGGGCGATAGCTCCAGTGGGAGGGTTTGAGGTCAGTAAATCCTTTGCTTTGCCTGACTTTCGGTAAAATCAAAAAGGCTTGTTCCAACAGGATGGCATATTCAGCGCGGCTGATCGGTTGGTCTGGGGGGAGGGGTTTAAGCCGCCGCTGTTGCACCAGTCCATCAATATAGGGACGGGTCCAAGTCGCCGATCGGGAAGGTAAAGGCAAGAGGAACAAAAGTAGTACAAACAGAAATTTATTCACTATTCCAGTCTTCCAAACAGTAGCAGAGTTATTTTATAGGACTTACGTCAGTCCTGATTTTATCTAGTTAGGGCTAAAACTAACCGATCGTAGTCAATATCTTCTTCGGTATTGACAGGAATTACTGCTTCTGTTGCATCAAAGGTCTCAAATTCGCGCTGTTGCTTAGCTAGTAAATCGGCAGTAGCATCGGCAATGTCAGATTTTTCTAACGCCCTCTGTTCTAATCTTTGTACTAGAGTATCCATGTCCGCAACGCAGTGAACAATTTTGACGGGAACCTGGCTGCCCTTCCTGACTTGGTCACGCAGGTGCAAGCGATCGTACTTGGCATCTAAAATTACAGTGAAGCCCTCCGCTGTTAGGAATTGGGCTAATTGTAGCAATCGATCGTAGGTTTTTGTGGTCATTGCTTGGGTGTAAATGCTACTATCTCCCCGCTCTCTTAAGTCAATACCCGCTAGGTGTTTACGTAGGGCATCCGATCGGAGATGAATCGCCCCTAACCGCCTGGCTAATCCCCTAGCGATCGTACTTTTCCCCGCCCCAGAAAGACCACACATCAAAATAATTTGGGGAGATTTGTTAGCTCTTTGGGTGTAATCATAGGCAAGTTTGTAATAGGCGGCTGCTTCTGTTTGGGCACTGGCTTTTACATCGTCGGGAATGTTGGGATCATCTAGTAAAAAAGATGTCACCTTTGCCCTGATGTAGGCACGCATACTACAAAATAAAGGCAGAAACAAAAGTCCTTCGTAGTCATTAGCTTCCTCTAAGTAAACATTCAAAAAGCAATTTGCCAGATCGGGTCTGCCCCTAAACTCTAAATCCATGAATAGAAAGGCGACATCGTAGAAAACATCGCTGTAGCGGAAGGGTTCATTAAATTCAATACAGTCAAAAATCTGCACCCGATCGTGCCAGAGACAAATATTCTTCAGGTGTAGATCACCATGACATTCTCTGATCTTGTGGCGGGCAATTCTTTGGTCAAAATCTCCCTGGTGCTGGGCAAAGAAATTAGTGGTAAATTCCCTAGTTAAATCAAATTGTGCCTGGGTTTGTCCCCTACCAATATAGGTTTTAGTATGGTTGTAATTGTCCTCTGCCACCTTTGCCATTGCCTCGGCAGTACCAAATTGACTGATATGATCACTTGTCGCTGCCTGCTGATGAAATCGGGCTAATTGTTGCCCGATCGCAGTCATATGATCAAAGGTCAATTCCCGCCGCTCAAATAAATTGATCAGTAGTTGTTCCTGGGGAAATTGTCGCATTTTTACCGCATACTCTACCGGCTCATTACCATTGTTCAGCAAAGAAAACCGATCGCCGTCTTGATAAATTGGTACCACTGCCAAATATAAATCGGGAGCCAGGCGAGAATTTAAGCGTAATTCCTCTTGGCAGAAAAACTGCCGTTGTGCCAGACTAGAAAAGTCAAGGAAACCAAAATTAACCGCTTTTTTCACTTTATAGGCAAATTCCCCCGTCAAAAATACATAGGAGATGTGAGTTTGAATTAGGTCTATGTTGGTGACAGGATGGTCGTAAAAACTGGGCACCAACATTGCTTCAACTAGGGGGGGAAAATTCATGCTTTTAATACAATAGAAATACCTACATTTATATCCGGTTTGGCACCATCTGTGTAGACAAAATCAATGCCCCCTAACCGTCCGACAATGCGCACTGTAGGTTGTAAGTTTTGGGGATTAATCTCGATCGTTGTACCTAAACTAAAGGCATCACTAATAAAACCCAAGGGATTGATGGCACCGGAAAACAGGAAATTGGCTCTGCCTCCTTGCAAAAATACCCTAGATTGGAGGGTAAAAAATTCGAGGGGAGAAATGCGCCCAAACAAAAAAGAATTATCTAATTCTAGTCCCCTAAAATTAAATCCTCCCCCTACTTGCATTAGACCAGGTAAACCAGTATCTGCTTCTAAAGTAGCTGATGTATCTCCCTGGGTTGTCACCTGTAAACTAGCATTAGCACTAATAATTGGCAGGGGGCGGACTTGAGCATTTAATTCTGCCGCTAGGGCTGAGGTAGAACCACCCCTAATAGAGGCACCGATCGAGAATAGATTTAACATGGTTAATCGGTCTTAACATCAAATTTATTCTATCTTAACTATCAGATTCCTTGAGATTTTCTATGGGACAAATCCGCACCCGATCGATCCGGGGACCATCGGTAGAAGCGATCGTAATTTCCAGGTTACGAAAGATAAATTGTTCGCCCTGGGTGGGAATTTTTTGTAAGTGAAACATAACAAATCCGCCCAGAGTTTGGTAGTCGTCGTGGATAGGAATATCTAAGCCCAGGGATTCGTTTACTTCTTCGACGCTGACCTGGGCTTGGACGAGGAAAGTGCGTTCATCGAGGACACGAATTTCCGGTACCGATTGACTGGGGGGGTCGTGGCGATTGCCGAGAATTTCGCTAATGATGTCTGTCATGGTCAGTAAGCCGGCGGTGCCGCCGTATTCGTCTACTACCATAATTAGCTGTTGATTCGATCGTTGCATTTGGGGCAGTAGTTCGGCTAAGTATAAATCCTCGGAGACAAAGCGTACTGGTCGGATGTAGGGAGTAATTGGTTGTTGCAGATCGCCGGAAAATTTCTCTACAACTTCTTTGAGGTCTACTACACCTCTGATGTCATCGAGGGATTCGCCCTTGACGGGATAGCGGCGGTGATGGGACTGGGCTACCGCGTCAAATAAATCTTGGATTGTGCTGTTAACTTCGATGCAGTCAATGTTGGTACGGGGGATCATTACTTCTGCGGCTGTAATGTCACTAAATTCAAAAACATTTTTTAATAGCTGCCGCTCCTCTGCCTCTAAGCCGCTAGATTCGGTGGATGTGGTGATGATGCGTTGTAGTTCTTCAGCACTGACGGCGCTATACCAAGATTTGGGGCTATATTCCATCCCGATCGCCCGCAGTAAAAGACGGGTGGACTGACTAAGAAGCCAGAGAAAGGGACTGGTGACTTCCATCATAATTTCGCTGGGGCGCGCCAACACGAGCGCCAAGGTTTCGGCATGGATCAGAGCGATCGATTTGGGTACTAATTCCCCCAGAACTATCTGCAAATAGACGATTACAGTCAAGCTGAGCGCGGGAGCCAGGGGTACTGCCCACTCATTTTCCCCCAACCACGTCTGCACCGTACCTGTGACACTGTCTTTGCCGACCCAACCCAGGGTGACGCTGGCTAGGGTAATACCGATCTGGGTCGCTGACAAAAACCGATCGATTTGCCGTTGCAAGCGCTGAATTACGATTGCTTGACTGGAGCCTTCATCTACTAATTGATGCACCCGCGAGCGCCGGAGAGAAACTACGGCGAACTCCGCAATTACAAATAGGGCATTGACTAATAATAGGGGAATTAAAAAACTCAAGGGTTGAATGATGAACTGCTACCGGTGTGGTTATGCCCAAAATTGCTAAAGTACTGCGATAATATCATAGCGAAGAAAGGCATCTAGGCTAAAAATGCTACTGTGGGGATTGTGTTCACCTTGCGGGGTTTGTTTAATTGATTGGGTCTCAGGACTCTGCGATCGGTGGGGTTGGGATTGACTTGTTGAATGGCACTACGTCCAAATAAAAAACCGACTAAAGCAGAAGTGCATCCTACTGTAATCATCAACAAAAGTAGAATTGTATTAAAATCGAGGCGTTTACTTTTACGTTTACGGGGCTTGGGATTGCTCATAAATTTGGGCTAGACCTCTAGTAGCATATAATAAATTTGCCCAGGGGTGGCTGACAGGTAAAGCAAACGACTCATAATCGTTGACATGTGGGTTCGATTCCCACCCCCTGGACTAGCCACAACCAGTATTCTTGATTGCCTTTTTTGCCTGTGATGGGGGAGGGTATCCTGCCCCGCTCCTGCCAGCCTCGACCGATCGCTGCTGCTAATACTTGCTCTAGGGCTTCTAGCTGGGCATCCCGATCGCGGACAATGCCCTGCTTGCCCACTTTGGCTCTGCCTACTTCAAATTGGGGTTTGACTAACAGCAGGACTTCCCTGGGGGGCTGGAGTAACTGCCACAGGGGGGATAAAACTTTGGTCAAAGAAATAAAAGACAAATCGACTACGGCAAAATCGGGCATGGGGTCATCGGTTTGATAGAGTTCGGCTGGGGTCAAATATCTAAGATTGGTGCGTTCCCTTAAGACTAATCTGGGATCGTTGCGCACTGACCAAGCGACTTGTCCGTAGCCCACATCGATACCATAGATGCGCTTTGCCCCCCGATCGAGTAGATAACCCGTAAAGCCGCCGGTGGAGATGCCCCCGTCTAAACAAACCCGATCGGTGACATCAATCTGGAAGGTTTCCACTGCTCCTGCTAATTTTTCTCCTCCCCTAGAGACGTATTCATACTGCTCTTTGAGGCGAATGGAAGCATCGATCGCAAATTCTGTCCCTGGTTTGTCGCTGATCTCATCGTTGACGAGTACCCATCCGGCGCGGATCACCCTTTGCGCCTGTTCCCGTGAGGGCACTAAGCCCCGATCGACCAATAGTAAGTCTAGTCTCTGCTTCACCCCTGGAGGCGCTCCTGGTAAATGCGATAGGCTGCTAGGGCTAGGGTGCAGTTGCCTACTAGGGTCATCGTGGCTTGGAGGGTGACTAGCCATTCTAAATCGGGGGCATTGTCAAATAAATGCCAGGTGCAGGCACACAGGGCACTAATCAGAGCGGGGAACATCCCCCAGGCTAATATCCGTAACCGATCGTTTTGCCAGAGCAACCAAATTGCTACCATCCATTCCACTACGCTAGAAATGTGGATGACCCATGTTGGTAAAGAGAGGGCGTGCATAAATTCTCCTATAAAAAACGCCCCACGATCGTGAGACGTTATTAACAATTGTGCAACTAAGCGATCGCTTTAGCGTAGTTTGCCTCGGCAAATTCCCAATTAACCAAGCTATTCAAGAAAGTTTGGGCATAGTCGGGACGACGGTTTTGGTAGTCGAGGTAGTAGGCGTGTTCCCATACATCCATGGTGAGGAGGGGGATTTGACCGCTGGTGAGGGGGTTCTCAGCATTGAGAGTCTTAGTCACTTTGAGAGTGCCGTTTTCCAGGACTAACCATGCCCAGCCGCTGCCAAATTGACTGGTACCAGCCGCCTTGAACTGTTCTTTGAAAGCATCAAAGCTACCAAAGTCCGCATCGATCTTAGCTGCCAGAGCGCCGCTAGGAGCGCCGCCGCCGTTGGGCTTCATGGAATGCCAGTAGAAGGTATGGTTCCAGACCTGAGCCGCATTGTTGAAGATTCCTGCCTTAGAAGCGTCCCCTGCGGTGGCTTTGACAATTTCTTCGAGGGACTTGTCTGCCAAATCAGTATCTTTTACGAGGTTGTTGAGGTTGTTGACATAGCCGGCATGGTGTTTGCCGTGATGGAAGCTGAGGGTGTTAGCCGAAATGTAAGGCTCTAGGGCGTTCTGCTCGTAGGGCAGGTTGGGAAGTTCAAAAGCCATTGTTATTCCTCTCAAAGGTATTAGAGACACAGCATATTGTCCCATGGGTTGCCCCGATCGGAAAATCTTCCCTGGGGTAAATTCCTTGCCAAAGGGCTTTGTTAGGGGTGATATTTATTTGCAATCTGGTTTTGAAAAAGTAATGACCTACAAGTTTGTCGGCTCTACTGCGGGAACGATCATTAACACTGCTGTTAATATTTTCCGATCGGATTTACGGGGTTATCTTTCTTTAGCTTTGTTTTCTCTATTGTGGTCTCTTGTCCCGATTTATGGGTGGGCAAAGTCTGTAACTCTGATGGCGGCAATTAGTACTAAAGCCTATCAACAGCTCATGGGAGTTTCTGAAAGTGACAAAGAGATTTGCGCTAGACTAAACCGTAAAAAGTGGCATTTCTGGGTATTAAATATCCTTAGTGCTATCTATGTATTCATGGCTTGTATTATTTGTGGCATAATTATTTTTATTGTTAGTTATCTAATTTTCGGCTTAAATCTGCAAGAATCAGCATTCTTTAATACTATAGTCTTTGGATTCCTATTATTTTTATTATATCTAATAATTATTCTTGGTGTTTCTAGTTTATTTTTCTGGCTTTATGGCAGGGTATCTTTTGCAGAGTTATCTTTAGCCAATGAAAACCGATCGGCTTTTGGTAGTATTGGGCGGTCTTGGTATTTGAGTAGGGGCGAGGGGAGAAAAATTCAGCTTGTATTCACGATCGGGACAGCTATAATAGCGATTTTATGGATTGGAGTTCCTTCTTTAATTTTATCAATTATTAGTGTATTATTTGGTGGTTTTTGGCTATTTTACGCTCTAGTTATAGCTATATTCAATAGCTTATTTCAGATTGCCAAAGGAGTGATTTATTACTATTTAGTGTGCCAGAAAGATGGGGTAGATTTGAATATTATAACTACCTAATAGAATTGATTACAGCTTTCCCC
>PHFO01000021.1 GCA_002861535.1 Cyanobacteria bacterium M5B4
AAAACTCGCTCTTGGGGGGGGGAGGCTTGGGGCTTCCTGGGGCGTGCGTTCTGGAATGGGGACAAACCAAAGGGCAACGGCAACTGCTGCCACGCTAGAAATGCCCACTAGGGCGTGGACAACGGGGTTAACCGCGCTCATTGGAGGCGTTATTGGCGGCAAGACTAATCCCAGATCGGGCAGGGTGTGCTGGTCTAAACATAACTGATCCAAGGCTTCCATTAAATCGAATAGTTGCACCCGATCGAGTTTGACTTCTACTTTTCCCTCCTCTCCTTCTATAGCCAATTGATAGTGAAATCCCGTAGTGCCGATCGTGACTTGGTCTTGGTGGTATTCTGGACCTTCCCCCGCCATGAGCGCCTGACAGGCATAGCTAATGCCCCTAGTTAAATTACAGAGCAATTCTTTGCCGCCACTGATTTCTGCCCCCGCCACTTGGCAACTAAATCGGGTGAGGAGATTCATCTGTTGGTCTTCTGTGGTACTCAATCCCTCCACCACCAGGAGACAGTTGGGCACGCTATAGATTCTTTGTAACATTACTCTACGGCTCCATCGATGAGGCTATGCCACAGGCGTTGCTCCCCCGCTGTCCCGCTGGCGAATAGGAGTTGCATTAAAAGATAGTTGGCTAAATCTGCCCCGTCCCGATCGGATAGCTTATTGCGCATACGGGCTTGGTATAGTTCCCGGAACCGATCGGTGTAAAATCCAGGTAGGCTTGGTTTTGTTGTAGCCCTAAGGATTCCAGCTTGCCCTCTAGTACCTGTTGGTGGGTCATCACCAAAAAACGCAATGCCGTATTCAACTGTTGCGCCACCCTACACACTACTGCTACCAGTGCCTTGGCTTCTTCCCATTGCAAGGTTACCCTCCGGTATTGCTTCCGCAGGGGATTAGTATTGCGTAACCGCCAAAAGCCGACTCGATGGGGAATCCACTTCTCTAGCCCCAGTTCTTGGGATGCCGCTAACAAGGCTTCCACCGCCTCCAAGTTCATTGCCTCGATCGCCAGCATGAGATGATCCAACTGCATCCCCACCGATCGGGGACAACCATGGGCTAAATCCGTAGGAACCTCCAGGGGCATTAGGTTTGACGGGAATAAAACTCAACAATCAACAATTCATTGACATTTAACGCCACCCATTCCCGCTCGATCACACCGTTTACCTTTCCTATGAGTTTAGCCTTGTCTAATTCTAAATGACTAGGGACATTTGCCAACCCTGGATACTGTAAATTTTGCTCCACCATCTGCCTAGAGCGATCGTTATTCTTGACCCCAATTTGATCCCCAGGACGACAGCCATAGCTAGGAATAGAAACCACCCGATCGTTGACCGTGATGTGCCCATGATTTACCAGTTGGCGGGCAGCGGGAATCGTAGGAGCCATGCCGAGGCGGAAGACGGTGTTGTCGAGGCGCATCTCCAGCAGTTGCAGTAATACCAGCCCCGTAGAACCCTTGACGCGGCGGGCGCGGCGCACATAGCGCAACAGTTGTTGCTCACTCAAGCCATAGTTAAAGCGCAGTTTTTGCTTCTCCTCCAAGCGAATGGCATACTCAGACTTCTTCTTGCGGTTTTGTCCGTGTTGCCCAGGGGGATAGGCGTGCTTGGGTTGCTTCCTAGTCAGACCCGGCAAATCTCCCAGGCGGCGTACTACTCTTAATCTTGGTCCCCGATAACGAGACATGAATTTTCCTGAATTGATCTACAGCCTTTCTAGTATAAAGTTAAGTAAGTTTTTACGGCAAATATTTTTGTATACCCCCCCCTCGCCCGTCTGATCGAACAACTGCAACGTTTGCCAGGGATTGGTCCTAAATCTGCCCAGCGCCTGGCGCTCCATCTCCTCAGCCGCCCGATCGAAGAAGTGGAAGGATTGGCAACGGCTCTCTTGCAGTGTAAGCAGTTGGTGGGGCACTGTCAGGTATGCGGGCATCTCTCGGCGGAGCCGGTGTGTGAAATTTGCAGTAACCCCGATCGGGATGACACCACCATCTGTGTGGTCAGCGATTCCCGCGACTTGATTGCCCTAGAAAAAACCAAGGAATATTGGGGCAAGTACCATGTATTAGGAGGCTTGATCTCGCCCATGGCAGGGATTGGTCCCGATCAACTCAACATCCAAAGTTTGGTGCAACGAGTAGCCACGGGGCAAATACAGGAGGTGATTTTAGCCATTAGTCCCAGCGTAGAGGGGGAAACCACCACCTTTTATGTGGGCAAATTACTGCAAAACTTTACTAAAGTGACCCGCATCGCCTTTGGTATTCCCATGGGGGGCGACCTAGAATATGCCGACGAAATGACCCTAGCCAAAGCGATCGAGGGCAGGAGGGAGTTACAATAACCAAGTATTTGGAGTAGTACCGTGGATTTTCAGTCCGTCATTCTCACTTTACAGAACTATTGGAGCGATCGGGGTTGTTTGCTTGCCCAGCCCTATGACATAGAGAAGGGAGCGGGGACAATGAATCCCCATACGTTTTTACGCTCGATCGGCCCCCAGCCCTGGAATGTCGCCTATGTGGAACCCTGTCGCCGCCCCACCGATGGACGTTACGGTGAAAATCCCAACCGGTTGCAACACTATTACCAGTTTCAAGTTTTATTAAAGCCTTCTCCCGATGATGTGTTGGAGCAATATCTAGCCAGTCTGAAAACCCTGGGTATTGACCCCGCCGACCACGATATTAGATTTGTGGAGGATGACTGGGAATCGCCGACCCTGGGGGCTTGGGGCGTGGGCTGGGAAGTGTGGCTCGACGGCATGGAAGTGACTCAGTTTACCTATTTCCAGCAGGCAGGGGGAATTGACTGCCGCCCCGTCCCCGTAGAAATCACTTACGGCTTAGAGCGATTGGCGATGTATTTGCAGGGGGTAGACTCCATTTTTGACATTGTGTGGCGGGGAGATGTAACTTATGGGCAGGTGCATCACCGCAACGAAGTAGAGCAGAGTTTCTATAATTTTGGCAAAAAGGGGCAGGACGACCAGCGTTTGTTACAATTTTTCCAGCAGTATGAGGCAGAAGCCCAGGAACAAATCAAAGCAGAATTACCCCTGCCCGCCTTTGACTATGTATTGAAGTGCTCCCATACCTTTAATTTGCTGGATGCCCGCGGTGTAATTTCTGTTACAGAGCGGACAAGATATATCGCACGCATTCGTAACTTGGCGCGCCAGGTAGCCAAACTCTACCTGGAGGTGAATGTTCCCCCTAGTTCTTCGGCTTAAACCGATCGGCTGCCATTTGAATCATCCGATCGATGGAAGTTGTTTCTAGGAACTTTTTCGTTTCTGCTAGGTAGGGCAAGTGGGGACACTTATCCCCCAAAACGCAGCCATTCACACAGGCTTCTTTGCAATTGATCGTGTTTGTATTCATGGCGTTACAACAGTAGGGGTATGATTAGCTTCATTGTCTCATAGGTTGTATTTGTGGCAAGGTGGATTGGGGGGATGATTTCCCCATTGTTGCAACTGTGGCTCATTACCCAGGTAGATGGGGTAGATGCCCTCACCATCCAAATTAACAGCACTAATAGGGAGCTGCTCCAGGGTAAAATTCCCCAGGGGATTGTGGCGGGTAAAAATGTTAAATACCGAGGTTTAGTCATTACTTCTATCCACCTAGAGGCGGCATCTATTTATCTCAATATCCCCAGTCTAATTAGGGGGGAACCCCTAAAATTACTGAACCCGATCGCGGTTCGCCTCAAAGCTACAGCCGATCGGGAACATTTAAGCCAGTCCCTGCAATCAGAGCTAGTCACTAATAGGATTGGCTATCGCCTCAGACCGGATTTGAGTGATGGAGAAATCCGAGCGGTTTTACTAGAAATGCTGACCTCTTTGGGAGAAGAAGTCACGATCGATCGGTTAGAAATTGACGATGGGCGACTTTATTGTGAGGCGCAATTTCCTATCAAAGCCACCTAAAGAATAGGAACCCAATGCTTTGATCACTGCAACATGTCGCAAGAAAGCTGTTGGACTAAGGTAGGAGATTGGTGTATGATCCTGTCTAGGCATTTGAGGTAAGCAAGTGGCAGATCTGCCTAAGCAATTCACGATCGATCGGGGACTAGGCAAATACAAAATAACAGATTACTACGCCATTTTAGGCGTACCTCTCACTGCTAACCCAGAGGAAATCAGAAAAAAATTCCTCGCCATTGCTAAAGCTCTCCATCCCGACACATTCACCGGCACCGATCGGGAAAGGTTAACAGCAACGATGTTTTTTGCCCGCATGATCAGTCCCGCCTACCAAATCCTGACCAACGATCGTTCCCGATCGGAATATATTGCCACCTTAAAACTGCTAGTGCAAAATCTCAAAAAGAAAGACGAACAAATCGAAGTTAAAAGCGAAGTAGCTAAGAATTTCCAGAAAGACTTTCATCCTACTTTTTATCCTAGTACGGTAGAAACAGTCAGTCGAGACCAGTATCAGAATATAGACAAGGCTTTGACTGTTGTTGCCGACCTCAGCGAGATTAACCTGATCTATCTGATGGCTCAAGATACTATATCTGTGCCTAAAACGGAATCGGTTCCATTTACCACCTCCGCTGACCCCAGTGCCAAAATTCGGCGGGAACTACAAATGGCAGAACTCTACATCGGCAAAAAACAATGGACAGATGCCCTTAAAGAGCTAAAAACGGCAGAGAAAAAAACAACAGAAAGTGCTAACCTCTACTATCTCTTTGGGGTAGTTTATCTTAACCAGTCGGCTTTGTCCACGGCAAGGACATCTTTACAAAAGGCACTTAAAATTGATCCGAAACATGAAGAAGCCAAAAAGACTCTCACAGAAGTAGAAAAAAAGATGGCTCCCAAAAAAGAAGAAAAGAAGGGCTGGTTTGGTATCGGTAAAAAGAAATAAACTATAGATGAATCCAACTAAGGTCTTTATTTACTAAACCTGTGCCCCAATCTAAGTGCGCCATTGCCTTGGGCAGTAATTTAGGCGACTCCCTCACGATCGTGAATCAAGCCCTGGAGGTGATGCAATCCCGCCTGCAAATTTTGGCAGTGTCCCGCTGGTACCGCACAAAACCGATCGGTTACCGATCGGGGGTGATGATGGTCGTAGACCAACCCGACTTCATCAATGGCTGTGCTTTGATTGCCACGGAGATCGAGCCTGTGCCCCTATTGCAATTTCTATTGCAAGTGGAACTCTACTTCGGGCGCTTGCGCTTGGAAGCAGGCAGTGCCCGTACCCTTGATCTTGACCTCCTCTTCTATGAAGACCGCGTGATTGTCACCCCAGAGTTACATCTGCCCCATCCCCGCATGACCGATCGGGGGTTTGTGCTCTTCCCCTTAGCAGAGATTGCCCCCCACTGGCAACACCCCACCCAAAACCGATCGGTGGCGGAATTAGCAGCCCAGCTAGACCATCCCCTCTGTCAACCCGTGCCCTATGGAAATTAACCTCCGCAGTGTGAGTAAAGTCTATGGACAGCGGCGCGTTGTGCAGCAAGTTAGTGTATCCGTAGCCCAGGGGGAAATTGTCGGGTTGTTAGGTCCTAACGGCGCAGGCAAAACCACTACTTTTTACATTGCCACGGGCTTAGTCCAACCCGATGAAGGCTACGTGTGCTTAGGGGGCAAAGACATTACCAGAATACCAATTCATCGGCGGGCGCGCATGGGCATTGCTTACCTAGCCCAGGAGCCTACCATTTTTCGCCATCTAACTGTGGCAGATAATTTGCTGCTAGTGATGGAACAAACCCAAGTTCCTCGGCATAGTCGCCTGGAGCGCCTTTATCGCCTCCTCCATGAATTTCGCCTCGAAC
Source organism: Cyanobacteria bacterium M5B4 (assembly GCA_002861535.1). GTDB lineage: Bacteria > Cyanobacteriota > Cyanobacteriia > Pseudanabaenales > Pseudanabaenaceae > M5B4. The sequence goes on from PHFO01000021.1 coordinate 5,829, forward strand.
ATGTCGCCGGTAGCTTGGGCATCCAGGTATCGGGGGGAGAACGCCGCCGCACCGAAATCGCTAGGGCTTTGGCAGTGGGGGCAGAGGGTCCCAAATTTCTCTTGTTGGATGAACCTTTTGCGGGGGTAGACCCGATCGCCGTAGCAGAAATCCAAGAAATAATGGCAAACCTCAAACAAAGACACATGGGTATTTTGATCACCGACCACAATGTGCGGGAAACTCTGGCAGTGATCGATCGGGCTTACATTATGCGGGACGGGGAGATTTTAGCCAGCGGCAACAGCCAGGAGTTATCCCAGGACCCCCAGGTACGGAAATATTATTTAGGTGAAAGATTCCACTTTTAGATCGGGTCAAGTTTGGGCGTATGATCGAGTTGCTAAGTTTGAGTAGAACTATGGTCAGAACACAAGCCGCTATTGCCTCCATTGCTGCCAGAGAAATTTTAGACTCTAGGGGCAGACCCACGATCGAAGCAGAAGTCACCCTAGCCAATGGCATCTCCGGATTAGCCCAGGTACCAAGTGGGGCATCGACGGGCAGTTTTGAAGCCCACGAATTGCGGGACGGCGACAAAGCCCGCTATGGCGGCAAGGGGGTACTCAAAGCAGTTGACAATATCCACACGCAAATTGCCCCTGCCCTAATGGGGATGGATTGTCTCGATCAAGTCACCTGCGACCAGACGATGATCCAGTTAGACGGCTCCAGCAATAAGGCTCATTTGGGGGCTAACGCTGTTTTGGCGGTATCTTTGGCAGTAGCAAAGGCAGCGTCCCAGTTTGTCGGGTTGCCCCTCTACCGTTATTTGGGTAATCCTCTTTCCTATGTGCTACCTATCCCCCTGATGAATGTGCTCAATGGCGGTGCCCATGCCGATAACAATGTTGATATTCAAGAGTTTATGATTGTGCCGATCGGGGCACCTAGTTTTCGGGAAGCGCTACGCTACGGCGCAGAGGTATTTGCCAAGCTCAAGGAAGTGTTACACAGTCTGGGGCTATCTACCAGTGTGGGGGATGAGGGCGGCTTTGCTCCCAACTTGGAATCCAATCGGGCAGCTTTGGATTTATTATTACAGGCGATCGAGCAGGCGGGTTACACCCCTGGCAAGCAGATTGCGCTAGCCTTGGATGTGGCAGCCAATGAACTCTTTAAGGATGGCAACTATACTTTTGATGGCAAGTCCCACAGCGCCGCTGCTACCCTAGACTACTACAGCGACTTGGTCAGTCAGTACCCGATCCTGTCTATCGAAGACGGCTTACAAGAGGAAGACTGGGCAAACTGGCAGGCGCTCACTACCCGCCTAAATTCGATCCAATTGGTGGGGGATGACCTATTTGTGACTAATAAAACTCGCTTGTTGCGCGGTATCCAGGAAAATTGCGCCAATGCCATCCTCATCAAACTTAATCAAATCGGCAGTGTAACGGAAACCCTGGAGACGATCATGACCGCTACGGCTCACAAATACCGATCGGTAATCAGCCATCGCTCTGGGGAAACGGAGGACACTACGATCGCTGACCTCGCCGTTGCCACAGGGGTAGGACAAATTAAAACCGGCTCCCTCTGCCGCAGTGAAAGGGTCGCCAAATATAACCGCCTCCTGCGCATCGAAGCCGAACTAGGGGCAAAAGCGGTCTACGCGGGCACGATCGGGTTGTTGTGATCTAACAGGACTTACGTTGCTTTTGCTGAAACCCTCACCCTAGCCCTCTCCCAAACAGGGAGAGGGAATTTTTCCTTAGCGTAAGTCCTGTAAAAAGATACTTCTAGTCTTTCGTATGATAGCCGAGTTCCGACAGATGCAGGCGCGATGACCGCCATTTGGGTTGAACTTTAACAAATAATTCTAAATAAACTTTGCCCATAATCATTTTTTGCATCTGTACTCGCGCCAGACTGCCGATCGTTTTTAGCATTTGTCCTTTTTCGCCAATTAAAATACGTTTTTGCGAGTCTCTTTCTACATAGATGGTAGCCAGAACGGCAGTTAGGTGTTTTTGTTCTTCCACCCGATCGATCGTGACTGCGACAGAATGGGGAACTTCTTCTCTAGTGTGCATTAAAATCTGCTCTCTAATTAGTTCTGCCATAATGAATCTTTCTGGTTGATCCGTCACCATGTCGGGAGGATAGTAGTGGGGACCAGGGGGTAAATGACGACAGATGGCATCTTGCAACCGATCGATGGGACTTTCTAGCAGGGCGGAAAAAGTAACCCATTCCCCCAAAGATTGATAGGTAGCGATCGTTTGCTCGTCTTGACACCGATCGGTCTTGTTGATGCCGATCAGGTAGGGGACTCCTGCCCGTTGAATTAAATCGAAGATGAACTGATCCCCTCTGCCAAAGGGAACGGAACCATCTACCACTAAAACGACTAGGTCTACCGCTTTTATCGATCGGATAGCATTTTCTACCAACACTGAACCCAGTAAATGGTGGGGCTTATGGATGCCTGGGGTATCCACTAAAATAATCTGCGCCTGGGCTGTAGTGAGAATGCCCCGCAGTCGGTTGCGGGTAGTCTGGGCAACGGGAGAAGTAATGGCAATTTTTTGTCCTACCAGGGCGTTGAGGAGGGTGGACTTGCCCACATTGGGACGACCGACTAGGGCAACAAATCCCGATCGGAAATCAGGAGGAGTTTCAGCTACCATGGGCAGTCAACCAGTAAGTAGCCATAGTGCCATACCCCTTAATGCCAATGTTGCCACGATATTCAAACTGGAATTCCTGGTGCTCCTTGAGGTTGGTGTAGACCGCTTCAGTCACCTGGATTTTCCCCGGCGCGCCCTGGGATTGCATCCGACTCGCCAGATTAACCGTTTCTCCCCAAAGATCGTAGGCAAACTTTTTCGTACCAATTACTCCTGCCACTACTGGTCCTGTGTGCAGCCCCAGGCGGAGGGTGAGGGATTGCCCCCGATCGTCTTTGAATTGGGCAATTGTGGATAACATCTCTAGCCCCAAGAGGGCAGCCGATCGTAAGTGGTTACTCTGGGCTACAGGGAGTCCGCCCACTGCCATATATTCATCCCCGATCGTTTTAATCTTTTCTAGCTGATATTTTTCCACCAAAGTATCAAAGCGCGAGAAAATATCATTCAATAGGGAGACAATCTCATAGGGGGTTTTATGGTTCACCCAGTCGGAAAAACTGACAATGTCGGCAAATAGGACGCTGGCATCGGGGTAAGCGTCGGCGATCGTGGTTGCCCCCTCCTTCAGTTGGTCAGCAATAGAGGCAGGCAGAATATTGAGCAGGAGCCTTTCCGACTTTTCCTTTTCTTCCTTGAGAGCAGCTTCGGCGCGCACCCGCTCGGTTATATCCCGAAAGAACCAGGACACCCCATAGAAAATCCCCGTGGGTGAATAGACCGATCGGGCATAACAGTCAAACACTCGCCCGCTAAATTCAGTTTGCAGGCGGAGTGTCTGTTCGGGAAACTGATACATCGCTTCGATAGCATAGATGAGGGGGGCAGGCACCTTAGCATCCTGGAGCAGAGAGACAAGGAGGTGATGTTCCGTGTTGCTGAGGGTTTCGTCATCCATCTGCCACATCTCTCGAAACAGTTGATTGTAGGCAATGATCCTTCCCTGATCATCTGCCATCAGCACGCCGTCCTGGTCGATTTCCTTTTGGGCATTGAGAAAGGCGTTACTGCGACTGAGGTTGGATTCGATTAGCTTCCTGCCCGTAATTTCCCGCGCCACCCACAACGCCGAACCGTCATCTAGGGGGGAGATGTTAGCGGAAAACCATACCTCTTCTCCTTCAATTACAAGTTTGTATTCCACATCGCAGACATTGTCCCTGATCTGGAGGACAATTTTAATGAACTCCCTGTAGCCTTCTAACTGCTCTGCCAGTAGATTGTGGTAATAGCTCTGCACCGAGTAGGAAAACCGCGAGTTGGTAGGAATTGTGCGCAGATGGTTCCCCGATCGATCGTAGACCAAAATTATATCGGTCATGGATTGGAGCAGGATCCGAATTTCCATTTCCGCTTGCAGGCGGTAGTCTACCTCTAACTGCAGGCGCTGGTTTTGGGCTTCTAAATCCCGCTTGAGATATTGCAGTTGCAGTTGGTGTTCTATGCGGGCTAGCACCTCCTGGGAATGGAAGGGTTTAGTGATGTAGTCTGCCCCGCCCACGTTAAACCCCTTGACTTTGTTGATGACTTCGCCGTAGCCACTGATAAAAATCACGGGAATAGAACTGGTCTGGGGATTTGCCTTGAGTTGTTCACAGAGGGTATACCCATCTATCCCTGGCATGACGACATCTAATAAAATTAAGTCCGGTAGATATTCGGAAGCGTAGGCAATTACTTGGTCGGTCTGACTGAGAGGATAGGCTTCGTGCCCCGCTCGTCTGAGCATATCTACCAACAACTGGATGCTGGTAGGCTTATCGTCGATGATTAAGATTTTGCCCCGCTCGATCGGTTTCATAGGAACCAGCCATAACTGTGTAGCCCCTTGCCCAGTAAGTTTACTCCCAGATAGCAAGTCCAGACTACCCCCAAGCCCACCGTAGCCACGATCGCCGGCTTTCTTCCCTGCCAGCCCCTAGTGAGGCGCATATGCAAGTAGGCAGCAAACACCAGCCAGGTAATTAAAGACCAAGTTTCCTTGGGGTCCCAACTCCAGTAAGAACCCCATGCCTCATTTGCCCAGACCCCGCCGGCAATAATGCCGATCGTGAGGAGGGGGAAACCCAACCCGATCATGCGGTAGCTGATGTTATCTAGGGTTTCCCCCAGGGTCAATTCCCTTGCCGTTAGGGTAACCGGCTTTTCTAGCAACAAAGTAGAGCCGTTGCCGCTAGGAGCAATTTTTTCTGTCATCTCGATCGGGCTGTCAATCTTACCCGAATATCCGTTCATGGATGTCCCCAAGGAGTTGCCCGCCAGGGAGACCTCCTGCCCGTGGGTCACAAATAAAAACGCTACTGCCAGCACACTGCCCAGCATCAATGCCCCGTAACTCAATAGCATCACCGAGACGTGCATCATCAGCCAATTAGATTTCAATGCCGGTACTAGGGGTTCCGATCGTTGCATAGTATCCGGCAACTTCAGGGCGGCAAAAGCTGTAATCGCCGTAGCAAGGGGGCTGGTAAAAACCCCTACCAACTTCCCCTTGGTCATAGATTCCGCCACCAAGTGAAATAAAGTAACCGCCCAAGCCAAGAAAAATAAAGACTCGTAGAGGTTACTGAGGGGGAAATATCCCGCATCGAGCCAGCGGGCGAGGAGCAAGGAAGCAATCGTGAGGTTAGCTGCCACCATTCCGGCTCTGCCCCAGAGGGACAACCCTTTGTTAAAAGCACTACCTACCCAGTAAAAGAGCATCGAGCCAAATAGGAGGGCAAAACTGGTGTTATCTAACAACTGCTGTAATTGGGATAAAGGGAGCATAGACCAACCTCATAAAAACTAGAATAATAATGCTAAGTTAACAATTCCAACTCATCTTCTCCCAAGTGCACCACAAACCGATCGGCTAGTTTGACAGCATAGGGATAGTTGGGCGTGATCGGTTTCCCGTTGGGGTCAGACACTATGTTAACAATTTCTCCCTCCATACCCTGAATATCTATCCCTTCTTCCCGATACTGGGGATGGTGATATACCCGCAACGAAACCTTAACGCGGACGCGATCCTTGATTTTCATCAATGTCAATTCTCCTATGCTGTTTGTGCCATCATTATTTTAGGAGCATGACCCCAAAATAGTTCCAATCCATAAAATGCTCTTTCGTTGGGAGTCATGATGTGCACAATCAAATCGCCGTAGTCCTGCAAAATCCAATTCGTGTCTTTTGCGGTGTTGCCCCTGGGTTGCCTGCCGTAATCTTGCCAGAGTTTTTCCTCAACTCCCATGGCAATTGCCCGCAATTGCACCCGCGATAACCCCGTTACAATCAGAAAATAGTCGGCAATATAGGAAACTTCTCCCACCGCTAAAATTACAATGTCCTGTCCTTTCCGATCGTGGGCAATGCTAGCGGCAGTCAAAGTCATGGTGTAGGTCTGGTCAGGGCTACGGGGGGATAGGGTCATAGAATAGATTTTACCTATAAATCATATATGTCTGCATTTTACTGCCCCATCCCGATAAATTACGTTACTTTTATCAGGACTTACGACAGGGGGATAAGGGAAGTGTATCAATTTTTTCTTGTTCCCTCTCCCTTTTTGGGAGAGGGTTTCCGAAAAAGCAACGTAAGTCCTGTTTTATCCAAATTTTATAGTACTTACGCTACCTAAAAATCCCTCCCAATTACATAAGTCCTGTTGTGTTTGGTGTTAAACCGATCGTGGTTTCTAGTTTCCTAATCTTGGTTGCGGTACTGCGTGGGGGTAATACCCACCACTTTACGGAAGTGTTTATTAAGCATGCTTTGGTTTGTAAAACCGCAACTAATGGCAACATCCATAATGGGCATTTGGGGAGTTTGTCTGAGTAATTGTTTGGCTTTTTGAATGCGGAGTTGCAAGATAAATTGATGGGGAGATAGACCAGTTTCTTGCTGAAAAGCTCGACAAAAGTAGGAGCTGCTCATATTCATTATTTGTGCCATTTCTGCAAGTTTTATATCCCGATCGATGTGGGATTCTAGGTAATTAACTATTTTAGTAAATCTACCGTAACCATAGATGGGTTTAGATTCTGTTTTAGTGACTTTATCTAGGGCAATGCGGATAGTAGCGATCAGTTGTTCCGGGCGAAAGGGCTTAGTAATAAAGCCTTGATGGCGGGTTTTTGCCGCCCTCGACAGGGTCTCCGGGTCAGAATTGCCCGTCAAATAAATAAACGGAATACTATAAAATAGGCTGATGTATTCAGCTAGCTCAATTCCATCTATTTCTCCCATAATGCTAATGTCTAGTAAAATTAAGTCGGGAGATAGTTCTTTTATTTTTTCTAGTGCTTTTTGTCCATCAGCGCAGTAACCACACACTTCATATCCCGCACTCTCCAAAACGATCGTTATATCCCGTATAAAGAGTTTCTGGTCTTCTACAATGAGAATCTGTGGTTTTAATTCTTCCATGGGGCAAGGTGGGAATATAAATATGAGTAAAGCATTGTAATAAGTATAGTAAACATATTTCAAAATATGTCATAAATCTTAAATTTTTCTATAAAATATTTTGTTTTTGACTATGAATCATCGCTTTTCTGCTCCGATTTTGCCCTGGTTATTTTTAGCTCCTGCTTTGCTGTTATTGGGGTTATTTGTGTTTGTGCCCATCGCCTATTTGTTGTGGTTGAGTGTGACTACGGGGCATCTCACCGATCGGGGGTTAGTTGGGTAGGGTTAAGGCATTATTGGGCGCTCATGGGCAATGGGGATTTTTGGCAGGTAGTGGGCAATACTCTTTATTTCACGATCGCAACGGTTATACCGAGTGTGGTGTTACCGATTGGATTGGCAGTGGCATTAGACCAGGCGATCCCAGGACGGGGGCTGTTGCGGACTTTGTACTTTTTACCGGCGGTGATTTCGATCGTGGCGGCGGGGTTGGGCTGGCGGTGGTTGTTTCAGCCCCAGGGTTTTTTCGGGGATATTAACTGGTTGGGGAGTCCCAGTTTAGCGATGCCGGTTTTAATTTTGTTGAGCATCTGGAAGCAGTTGGGGTTCAATATGGTGGTATTTTTGGCGGGCTTGCAGGCAATTCCAGCGAATCGCTACGAAGCGGCTGCCCTCGATGGTGCCGATGACTGGGGGCAGTTTTGGTACATCACTTTGCCGGGGCTGCGTCCTACGACAATTTTTGTGATTATTGCCACTACGATTTTTACTTTCCGCAGTTTTGAGCAGGTGTTTGTCTTGACGGGGGGGGACCTCTCAATAGCACAAATATTATGGTGTATTACATCTATGAACAGGCGTTTAGTTTGTTTGACTTCGGCTATGGGGCGGCGGCGACGATCCTGTTGTTGATCGCGGTGATGGGGCTGGTGTATTGGCAGTGGCAGACTTGGAATGCCCAGAATTAGTGTGACTTTTAATACTTTTTCTTGCTTGGGTCTGTGCTACAAAACACTACCGTTTGATCCGCTATTTATGTCCGCTACAGTTACTGTTTTAGACCAGGGTTTAACCCTGATTCATCAAGAGTTGCCCCATATTTCTACTGCCACGATCGATGTTTGGATTGGAGGCGGCTCTGGCATGGAAACGGAGCAGAACCGCGGTGTTGCCCATTTTGTTGAGCATATGATCTTCAAGGGCACCGATCGGGTCAAGCCAGGGGAATTCGATCGTTTGATCGAGTCGTTGGGCAGTGTCAGTAGTGCTGCTACCAGTTACGACTATACCCGTTATTCCTTGACCACGCCCAAGGAGAACTTTGCCAAGGTCTTGACCTACCTGTCCGATGTCATTTTATACGCCCTTATCCCTGAAGGGGAAATGGAACCGGAACGGCAGGTGGTGTTAGCGGAACTGTCCCAGGCGTGGAGCGATCCTGAATGGATCAGCTATCACATTTTGCTGGCAACGATCTTTGCCGATCATCCCTACGGTATTCCGGTGATTGGTTCTGCCGATCAGGTGAATGGTTTACAAGCCCAAGATTTACGGGCTTTCCATCGGGAACACTATCAAAGGGGGACGCTTACGGTGGTGGTGGTGGGGGCTGTCTCCCTAGAGGAAACAATCGACCAAGTCCGATCGCGGTTTTGTCCTATTCCCAGGGTGGCTCCCAGTTGTCCCTGCTACCCAATTGCCCCCCTGGAGGGTATCCGCCGCGAACAGATCAGTTTGCCCCATTTAAGCCACGATCGGTTGTTGTTAGCTTGGCTGGGGCCCCAGGCGACCGCCATGACGGAAACGATCGGGATGGAAATGTTATCTATCATTTTGACGGAGGGGCACAATTCCCGCCTCAGCCAGGCACTAAAGCCTTGGATCAAGAATATCGACAGTGTTTTTATTACCCAACAGTGGGCGGGCTTTTTTACGATCAGTGTTACCACTAATCAAGAGTATCTGGAAATTGTGGAAGATGGCATCCTCGAACAGGTCAGGGCTATAGTGACGCAACCGATCGGGACAAAGGAACTAAAACGGGCGCAAAAGTGCCTCAGTCATAACTTTGCCTTTACGATGGAATCCCCTACGGAACTAGCCCATTTTTTGGGCTACCATGCCCTCCTTGGGGTTTACGACTTCTGTCATCACTGGCATCATGCCTACGTTGATTTGATTTACAGCCTTACAACCGATGATTTGCAGGAATTGGCTCACACTTACCTGGTTCCCGATCGGTATGTGGCGATCAATGTTAACTCCTCTCCTCCAGAATAATTCCTTCAGAAATAGTTACAGTTTAGCGATCGGGTGATCCCTGTTTTAGAATTTTGGACAGTTAGACAACGCAATTATGGAAACTCGGACTGTAACTACTACGCCCTACTCCGACCAAAAGCCTGGCACGTCCGGTCTGCGGAAGGCAGTAAGCGTATTTCAACAACCCCATTATTTGGAGAATTTCGTCCAGGCAATTTTTAACAGTCTGTCTAATTATGGGGGGACAACCCTAGTAGTGGGGGGAGACGGGCGTTATTACAATCGCACTGCCATTCAAATTATCTTGAAAATGGCGGCTGCCAACGGTTTTGGTAAGGTGATGGTAGGACAGGGAGGCATTCTTTCTACCCCGGCAGTTTCCTGTCTGATCCGCAAATATGGGGCATTTGGCGGCATTGTCCTGTCCGCCAGCCACAATCCAGGAGGCATTAACGGCGATTTTGGCATCAAGTACAACATCGGCAACGGGGGACCCGCCCCAGAAAAGGTGACAGAGGCAATCTTTGCCCACAGTAAAACCATCGATCGTTATCACATCCTGGAAGCCCCAGACCTCGACCTCGATCGGCTGGGAACAACTAAACTAGGGGAAATGGTCGTAGAAGTGATCGACTCGGTGCACGACTACGCCCAGTTGATGGAGTCAATTTTTGACTTTGAGCGCATCCATGAATTGCTCACCAACGGCAGATTTCACATGAAGATGGATGCGATGCACGCAGTCACAGGACCCTACGCCTACAACATTTTGGAACACCGTTTAGGAGCACCGATCGGTACGGTAATCAACAGCAAACCCCTAGAGGATTTCGGCGGTGGGCACCCCGATCCCAACCTGGTCTACGCCCATGAGTTAGTGGCAATTCTCTACGGCGACAACGCCCCCGACTTCGGCGCTGCCTCCGATGGCGACGGCGACAGAAACATGATCCTGGGCAATCACTTCTTTGTTACCCCCAGCGACAGCCTGGCGATTTTAGCCCACTATGCCCATCTCATCCCCGGCTACAAAAGCGGCATCAAAGGCATTGCCCGATCGATGCCCACCAGTCAAGCCCCCGATCGGGTGGCAGCCAAACTAGGCATTCCCTGCTTTGAAACCCCCACGGGCTGGAAGTTCTTCGGCAACTTACTCGATGCCGATCGGGCTACCCTCTGCGGCGAAGAAAGTTTTGGCACCGGCTCCAACCATGTGCGGGAAAAAGACGGACTGTGGGCAGTGTTATTCTGGCTCAACATCTTGGCAGTAACACAAAAATCCGTCGCCACAATTGTCAAAGAGCACTGGGCTGCCTACGGGCGTAACTTCTACTCCCGCCACGACTACGAAGAAATCCCCAGCGATCGCGCCAACGAACTGATGGCACACCTCAGAGACAGTCTGAGTCAGCTACCAGGGCAAAGATTTGGCAACTACGAAGTAGCCTACGCCGATGATTTTGCCTACACCGACCCGATCGATGGCAGTGTCAGCACCAAGCAGGGCATCCGCATCGGCTTTAGAGACGGCTCCCGCATTGTCTTTCGGCTATCGGGCACCGGCACCAAGGGAGCGACCCTCAGGCTTTATTTAGAGCAGTACGAAGCCGACCCCCGCAAACAGGACCAAGACGCCCAGGAGGCTCTCCAGGAGTTGATCGCCATTGCCGGCACGATCGGGCAAATTGCCCAGCGTACCGGTAGAACCGCCCCCACTGTGATCACCTAAAGTTTTTCAGTTATCCATCAAAGGAGGAACCACTATGACCCAAGCAATTGAACGCACCACCCCCGACGGCGTTGTCTGTCCCATCGAAATTGAAGACGACCGCACCGGTTTAAGCGTCGAAACCCTCAAACGCGCCTTTGCCGACAACCTCTTCTTCATCCAGGGCAAATACGACTCCATCGCCACCCCCAACGACCACTACATGGCGCTGTCTTATACCCTGCGCGATCGGTTGTTACAGCGATGGCTCAAAACCCTCAAAACCTACGCCGAACAAAACGTCAAACACGTCTACTACCTTTCTGCCGAATTTTTGATGGGCAGGCACCTGGGCAACAGCCTGATCAACCTGGACATTTACGAAAATGTCCGCCAAGCAATGGAAGAATCAGGCTTAAACCTCGAGGACATCCTAGAAATGGAACCCGACCCCGGCTTAGGTAACGGCGGTCTGGGCAGGTTAGCCGCTTGTTTTTTAGACTCTTTAGCGACCCTCGAAATTCCCGCGATCGGTTATGGCATTCGTTACGAATTTGGCATTTTCCACCAGAGCATCCAAGACGGCTGGCAAGTAGAAATCCCCGACAAGTGGCTCCGGGGCGGCAACCCCTGGGAAATCGTGCGCAACAACGAAACCGTAGAAGTCAAGTACGGCGGGCACACCGAGATTTACCACGATGACAAAGGTCGTCCCCACGTGCGCTGGATTGCCGCCCAATCAGTGATGGGCATTCCCTACGACACCCCCATCCCTGGCTACGACACCAACACCGTCAACACCCTCCGCCTCTGGAAAGCAGAAGCCGGTGATGACTTTAACTTCCAAGCCTTCAACTCCGGCGACTACGACGGAGCCGTAGCCAGCAAAATGCGATCGGAGACCATCTCCAAAGTTCTTTATCCCAACGACAACACCCCCCAAGGCAGACAGTTAAGACTAGAACAACAGTTCTTCTTCGTTTCCTGTTCTTTGCAAGACCTAATTCGTCGTCATTTAAGCTTAAATCCCAGCCTAGACAACCTCGCCGAAAAAGCCGCCATTCAATTAAACGACACCCATCCCGCCGTTGCCGTCGCCGAGTTGATGCGTCTTTTAGTAGACGAACACAACATGGATTGGGATAAAGCCTGGTCGATCACCCAACAAACGATCGCTTATACCAACCATACCCTGATGCCAGAAGCCTTAGAAAAATGGTCAGTGGATTTATTCCATTCCGTCTTACCCCGTCATTTAGAGATTATCTACGAAATCAATCATCGTTTTCTGTCAGACATTCAAAGCTGGTATCCCAAAGATGAAGACCTAGTTGCTCGTGTTTCTCTGATCGAAGAAGGAGCGGAGAAGAAAGTACGCATGGCACATCTGGCAACGGTGGGCAGTCACAAAGTCAATGGCGTTGCTGCTCTGCACACAGAGTTGTTGAAGAAAGACGTTTTGCGGGACTTCTATCACATTTGGCCAGAGAAGTTTAACAACAAGACGAATGGTGTCACCCCCCGCCGTTGGGTGCTATTGAGCAACCCTAAACTCTCGGCGTTAATTACAGAAAAGATCGGTAAGGACTGGCTCACCCACACCGAACAACTGCGACAACTAGAACAATTCATCAACGATCGGGAATTCTGCGATCGCTGGCGGCAGGTGAAGCAACAAAACAAACAGAAACTTGCCCGCTACATTTTGAACCACACCGGCATCGAAGTTAATGTCGATTCTCTGTTTGACATTCAAGTAAAACGGATTCATGAATACAAACGTCAGCATCTGGCAATTTTGAACGTCATTACCCTTTACCAACGGCTCAAAGAAAATCCCCAGCTGGATATTACCCCCAGAACGGTGATTTTTGGCGGTAAGGCAGCCCCTGGTTACTTCATGGCCAAACTGATCATCAAATTGATCAACTCTGTAGGCAATGTGGTCAACCGCGATCCCGATGTCCATGGTCGTTTGAAAGTAGTATTTCTACCTAATTTCACTGCCTCCCAAGGACAGATTATCTATCCTGCCGCCGACCTGTCAGAACAAATTTCCACAGCAGGCAAGGAGGCTTCTGGTACGGGCAACATGAAGTTTGCCATGAACGGTGCCCTCACGATCGGTACCTTAGACGGCGCTAACATCGAAATCCGCGAAGAGGTAGGAGCAGAGAACTTCTTCCTATTTGGTTTAACTACCGAGCAGGTTTATGCCATGAAGGCAGAAGGTTACAATCCCCAGACCTGGTATAGCGATAACATCATGCTTAAGACCGTCATCGATCGGATTGCAGAGGGTGACTTTTCCCCTGGACAGCCCGACTTGTTCAAGCCTCTCATCGACTCCCTGATGTATCACGATACCTATATGTTATTCGCCGATTATCAGTCTTACATCGATTGTCAAGACCGCGTGGCAGAGGCATACCGCAATCAAGAACAATGGACGAGAATGTCGATCCTCAATTCAGCCAGAGTAGGTAAATTTTCCTCCGATCGGACGATTCGGGAATATTGCCAAGACATCTGGTATGTTAACCCAATTAAGATCAAACTGGAGGAATATAAGCAAGATAAAGCAGGTATCCACGAATTTTAACTTTGTTCCCTTCGACAGGCTCAGGGAGCGCTCTCTTGAGGGCTGAGCTTGTCGAAGCCCAACTTACAACCATCCCTTGGTTTGGATGCCATGCAGTAGTTTGTCAATCAATTCAGAAACCGGTATAACGCCCAATTCCCCCTGCTGTCTGGTGCGAATGCTTAAAGAATGAGACTCTACTTCTTTGTTCCCCGCGATCGCCATGACTGGTATTTTCTCTAGCTCTGCTTTGCGGATTTGTTTTGCCATGCGTTCCCCCGATCGATCGAGTTGTACTCGCAGTCCTGCTGCTTTCATCTTTTGTTCCACCTCTGTCAGGTAGGGCATTTGTTCATCGGAAACACCAATCAGGCGCACTTGCAACGGTGCCAACCACAGAGGGAAATCGCCAGCATAGTTTTCCACCAAAATACCGAAAAACCTTTCTAAAGAACCAAACAAAGCCCGATGGATCATAATCGGTCGTTTGCGTAAACCATCTTCCGCTACATATTCCAAATCAAACCGATCGGGCAAGTTAAAATCAACTTGAATCGTTGAACATTGCCACTTACGACCAATCGCGTCTTCTATTTTAATGTCTATCTTGGGACCATAAAAAGCGCCGCCGCCTTCATCCACCTTGTAATGCCAACCTTTGCGGTCTAAAGCATTCTGTAAAGCACTCGTTGCTTTTTCCCAGATAGCATCTTCCCCTACATACTTGTCAGGACGAGTAGAAAGATTAACCTCATAATTAGCAAAACCAAAGGTAGAAAGAAGCTGTTCTGCTAGGTTTAACACCCCTAAAATCTCTTGGGAAATTTGGTCTTCCGTACAAAAGATATGGGCATCATCCTGGGTAAAACCCCGCACCCGCATTAGTCCGTGCATCGTCCCCGATCGTTCGTAACGATAGACAGTGCCCAATTCCGCATAACGGATAGGTAACTCCCGATAGGAATGCAGACCATCTTTGTAAATCAAAATATGAAAAGGACAGTTCATTGGTTTTAGTTGATAGGTCTGTTCTTCTACTTCCATCGTGTCAAACATACTATCGCGATAAAAATCATTGTGACCGGAGGTCTTCCACAGTTCCAAATTAGCAATATGGGGAGTCGTCACCAGTTCATACCCTCCCTGAAGATGAATCTCTTTCCAAAAATCCTCGATCGTTTTGCGCATCAAAGCTCCCCTGGGATGCCAAAAGACCAAGCCTCCCCCTGCTTCTTCCTGGATACTAAACAGTTGTAAATCCTTACCAATACGACGATGGTCGCGGCGTTTGGCTTCTTCAATTTGATGTTTATAGGCTTCCAGTTGTTCAGCATTTTCCCAGGCAATCCCATAAATACGTTGTAACATGGCATTGTTTTCGTTCCCCCGCCAATAAGCACCGGCAATACTTTCTAGCTCAAAGCTATCAGGGTCAATCTCGCCTGTCCGCTCTAGGTGCGGTCCTGAGCATAAATCCCACCAGACGTTTTTATCTTTGCCTGGTTCTCCCAAAAAATAACGAGTGATGACAGCATCTTCAGGAATAGCATCTAACAATTCCAACTTGTAGGGTTCGTTTAACTTAGTGATTTCTGTGCGGATTGCTTCCCGATCGATTTCTTCACGAATGACAGGCAGATTAGCTTTAATAATCTTCTTCATTTCCTTTTCGATCTTTTTTAAGTCCTGGGGCGTAAAGGCTTCCTGCCGATCGAAATCATAGAAAAAACCGTTGTCTGTCGCAGGACCGATCGTGACTTTGGCATCGGGGAAGAGTTTTTGCACTGCCATTGCCATTACATGGGAACAAGTATGACGAATGCGATGGAGCCGATCGGGGTTTGCCTGATTGAGAATATCGCTGGGTTTTACGCTAGATTGCACCATAATCACAAGATTAAAGGAAGTCTTTTTATTATACGTACTGGGGAATGGATTGGATCAGTTGTTTTGTATACTCCGACTGGGGTTGTTGGTAAATCTGGTCAGCAATGCCTTGTTCTTCAATCTTGCCCCGATACATAACTAAGATACGATCGCTCATAAACTTAACAACAGCGAGGTCGTGGGAGATAAAAAGATAGGTGAGATTAAACTGCTGTTGTAAAGACTTTAACAAGTTCAAGACCTGCGCCTGAACCGATACATCCAAAGCGGAAACTGCCTCATCGGCAATGACTAAACTAGGTCTGACAATTAACGCCCTGGCAATAGAAATACGTTGTTTTTGTCCTCCCGAAAAAGCATAGGGATAAAACGATAGAATATCTGGTTCTAATCCTACTTTAGTTAAAAGATCAATCACTGCTTGTCTTCTTTCGCTGCGGGAAGAGTAAAGACGATGAATGTGCAAAGGTTCCATCAATGCTTCCCCGATCGTCATTCTTGGATTTAAGGAACCCTGGGGGTCTTGGAAGATCATCTGTATCTGTCTTGTCACCGATCGGGGACGAGCTTTGCCCAAAAGATAATTCTGAAAATAAATCTTTCCTGACTTTAGCGGCAAAAGACCAACGATCGTTCTTGCTATAGTTGTTTTACCGCTGCCAGATTCACCGACAATACCCAAGGTTTCTCCAGGAAAGACCTCAAAACTAACAGAGTGCAAAACATTTATCTGATTTTGATAACTTACAGTCAGATTTTCCACCTTCAGTAAAGGGTCAAATTGGGACGGACTATAGGAACCTCTAGTAGCACCTAAAAGAGGATTGTCGGGCATTTTTTCCACGATCGTGCCGTCTGGTCTTTCTTCCATATAGTCTTTCACTGTTGGCAAATACAACAGACGCAGATGGGGACGGGGACGACAGGCTAACAGTCCCCTAGTGTAGGGATGGCGGGGATGACTAAACACTTCCGCTACTGAACTAGATTCTACACAACGACCACGATACATCACAACTAGATGATCACTAACTTGACGAACAACGGATAGATCATGACTGATAAAAATCAACGCCATATTTCGCGAGCGTCTTAACTTATTCAATAATTCCAAAATTGCTGCTTGGACAGTTACATCCAGTGCTGTCGTTGGTTCATCGGCAATCAAAAGATCGGGGTTTCCTGCCAAAGCGATCGCAATCATCATGCGTTGTAATTGCCCGCCAGACAGTTGATGGGGATACCGTTCCCCCAGTTGTCTCGTTAGTTGTACTTCTTCCAAAAGAGATGTTAACTGTGCTTCTGCTTGTCTTGCTGTAACCGCTTGATGTTGCAAGACGGTCTCTTTGATTTGATAACCACAGGTAAACAGAGGATTTAGAGAACTCATCGGTTCTTGAAAAATCATCCCTATTTTTCTGCCGCGATAGTTTTCTTGATTTCTTAATAATGTTAATAAATCAGTACCATCTAACTCGATCGTGCCCTCTGTCACCCTTCCTGTCGGCGGTAAAAGCCCCATAATTGCCAAGGCTGTGGCAGACTTACCAGAACCCGACTCCCCGACAATGCCGAGGGATTGTCCCCGATCGACAGAAAAAGATAAATTCTCTACCACTTTCTTGGACTTAAAAGCGATCGTAATGTTGTTAACACTAAGGAGCATAGAATCTGTTATAGTATCTTAGATGACTTATTGTAACCCCTGTCCCTAAACAATGACCTCAGAAACTGAACAAAAACTGATCGAGATGATACAGAAAGTCGGCGAAACCGTCGATCAAATCGTTGTACAATTAGCATCGCAAAAAGAAGAACTCCATATACAACAGCAACAACTAGAAGCCCAACG
>PHFO01000022.1 GCA_002861535.1 Cyanobacteria bacterium M5B4
CTTGCCCAATTTGCAAAATACCAGACACTTTGACTGCCTTAGCCTCAGCAGGATCGGGAGGGGGGGGCACTTGGGCATCCAATTCTTGGAAGGGGTCTTTCCTGCTGTCGTTGGCTTTGAGTTGGTTTAATCTTTCCTTGCGATCGGTGGGTTCAATCAGGTTGCTGGTAATAATTCCTTCAACTACAGGAGGTTCAGTGAAGGGTTCGGGTTCGACAGGATTGGGCTTGGGTTTAGCCTGGGCGACCTGTTGGGCATCGGGTTCAATACAGGGAGGCAAGTTGGTAGCACTACAGAAGCGTAATTGCTTTGTATCGGACAGTTCTCTGACTCTCTGGCAGATGTTGGCGCTATCTTTTCTCAGGACTTTGATCTGTCTTGGCTTGGGAATAGCACTAAAACCGGTGCTGGCTGGGACAAGGTTGCCGTCTTTGTCAAAAAATACTGAACATTCCACACTTATTGTTTCGTTGGGATCACCCCCACAAGCACTCAGCAGTCCTACTACCAAAAGCCCGATCGCTGCTGCCGAATATTTACGCATACCTGATATTAAACTCCTTCAAATTGATTCTAGTTCCTGCGGTTAGATTTTGCAACCGGATAAAGTCCTTAAAATTGATCCTAAGACTGATCAATTGTGTGGGTAAATTCCGCATTGTTCTGCTCCAAAATTACCAGAGGACGATCGGATAGGTCGATGGATTTGACTAGCACTTTACTATCAGCAAGACGCTCCCCTTCCGTAACGTATTGGGAACTGGCACTACCAGGCACAGCCACGATCGCGTAGGTTTTACCGGCAATTTCCAGCGCTCCGGTCACTTTAATTGTCTCTGCTTCTAGGGGAGGGGGAGGCTCCTTAACTGGCGGGGCGACGGGTCGGGGCGATGGTGGGGTGAACTGGGGCTGAGAGACTCTAGGAGCTACAGGGGCGGAAGGCACCGCAATTGGGGGCGGAGCCGCAAAGGTACCAGGAATAGCCGCAAAGGGATCGCGATCGGCGTTGACTAGGGGATTGACCGTCGCTTCCAGCATTGCCTGGCGCTGTTGTTTGTTAATGGGGGGAATTAAATTAGCCTCCCCCCCAGCAAAAATCACCCCCGAATATTTGGGATTTGACTGTTTTTGTCCTGCATTTTGTCCTACATTATTAACAGTATTTGTCTTGGAAAAATTAGAATCTGTCCCTGAAAAAATCCAGGCATGTAAGATAACAATTCCCAACAAACAAGCACCAAAACCCAGTCTTTTGTCCATAAATTTCTGCATACCTAAACCACCACCCTATCCTCTACTATAAAAGGAGAAAATTGTAAAGGTTTACCTCTCCTTTCTTTAGCAAACTGTCCCCGATCGTAAACAACAGAACCATTCACGATCGTATATTGGGGATAACCAGTCAAATTCCAACCCTCAAAGGGACTCCAACCGCATTTTGTCTGTAATTGCCCCCGATCGATCGGTTGCCACTCCTTGAGGTCTACCAAAACGAGGTCTGCATCCCAGCCTACTCTGATCTCTCCTTTGTGGGGAATGCCGTAGGCAATAGCCACATTGCGACTCATCCATTTACTTACTTGATGGAGCGTACATTTCCCCTGCATTGCTGCCGTCAGCATTAGGGGGAGGGAGGTCTCTACCCCAGGCATACCAGAGGGGGACTGGGGATAGGGCTGGGCTTTTTCCTCTAGGGTATGGGGGGCGTGGTCTGTGGCGATAAAGTCCAAAATGCCGTTATGGAGAGCATCCCAGAGGGCGGCGTTATCTTGTGCCGATCTTAGGGGCGGATTCATCTGGGCTAAAGTCCCCAGGGTTTTGTAGGAATCGATATTGAGGAATAGGTGCTGGGGTGTCACTTCAGCGGTAATCCAGGGGGCTTTGTACTCCCGCAGGTAATCTACTTCTAACTTGGTGGAAAGATGGAGGATGTGCAAACGACGGCGATATTTTAGGGAAAGGGTCACCGCCCTTTGGGTCGCCAGCAGTGCCGCTCGATCGTCTTGGATGTGCGAATGAATAGCCGGATCGGCATTGTCAGTATTAGCTAACATGTCTGCCCGCCTTTGCCGAATACGTGCCTGGTCTTCAGCATGAACGGCAATTAAGCGGTTGCCCTGGGCAAAAATCCGCTCCAAGAGGTCATCTTGTCGACCAATAAATCCCCCTTCATCGACCCCATAAAAATCTTGATGCCGCAGCAGGGCTGGACAGTCTCTAGCTCCTCCAAGTTGTAGGCAGTAGCCCCAATAAAAAAGCCAAAGTTAGCCAGGGATTTCTGCCCCGCCCGATCGAGTTTATCGGTCAACGTGGCTTGATTCACTGTCAGAGGCTTGGTGTTGGGCATCTCCAAAAAACTCGTCACTCCCCCCTTCACGCAGGCACGCCCCGCCGTAAAGAAGTCTTCTTTATGCTCCAAACCAGGCTCGCGGAAATGCACCTGGGGATCAATCACACCAGGCAAAAGGGTTAAGCCCGTGCCGTCAATAGACCGATCGCACTCAACTGCCAAGTTTTCCCCCAACTCCCTAATCTTACCCCCCTCGATCAGCACATCTAAGCCCCGCAGCTCCCCCGTAGGCAGAAGCACAAGGCTATTGCGAATAATTAGAGTCTCCCTAAAATCTGTCATTGACGCGCTCAATAAATATGTTATATTTAACCACTGTTGACAAAATATTACCCTATGCCCACGATTCAGCAACTGATTCGGAGTGAAAGAAGCGTACTAAAGCAAAAGACCAAATCTCCCGCCCTCAAAGCCTGCCCCCAAAGAAGAGGCGTTTGCACCAGGGTTTACACCACTACACCCAAAAAGCCCAACTCTGCCCTGCGTAAGGTAGCACGGGTACGCCTCACCTCTGGCTTTGAAGTCACCGCTTACATTCCCGGCATTGGTCACAATCTCCAGCAACACTCCGTAGTCATGATTCGGGGCGGTCGGGTAAAGGATTTACCAGGAGTAAGGTACCACATTATCCGCGGCACCCTGGATACGGCTGGGGTCAAAGACCGCAAACAGGGACGTTCTAAGTATGGAGCCAAGCGTCCCAAGCCCGGACAACCCGCTACTACCGGCAAGAAGAAATAATTATTTTTATAAATTTATAAACTGTTTGAGGAAACTATCCCCCTATGTCCCGTCGTAACCGCGCCAACAAACGTATTACCCCCGCCGATCCCGTCTACAATAGCCGCCTAGTCAATATGCTAGTCAAGCGCCTGATGAAGAGCGGCAAGCTATCCCTAGCTTCTCGCATCGTCTATAAAGCCCTAGACCTGGTCGCCGAGCGCACCGGTAACCCTCCCATAGAGGTCTTCGATCGGGCAGTCAAAAATGCTACTCCCCTAGTAGAAGTGAAGGCAAAGCGCGTCGGTGGTGCCACCTACCAAGTGCCCATGGAAGTGAGAAACGATCGGGGCGTAGCTCTTGCCCTGCGCTGGCTAGTGCAGTATGCCAGACAGAGGGGCGGTCGGGGCATGATCAACAAACTAGCCAACGAAATTATGGATGCCTCCAACGAAACAGGCGGTGCCATCCGCAAGCGAGAAGAAACCCACAAAATGGCAGAAGCAAATAAAGCCTTTGCCCACTACCGTTATTAGGCTTGCTTTGTGCTATTCTTTATACTGGTTTAATAATTTATATTCCTGCAGGTTTACGAGGAAAACAACGTGGCAAGAACTATCCCCCTAGAAAGAGTACGCAATATCGGTATTGCTGCCCATATCGATGCGGGCAAAACAACAACAACAGAACGTATCCTTTTTTATTCTGGTCTAATCCACAAGATGGGGGAGGTACACGAAGGGACATCTGTAACGGACTGGATGGCGCAAGAGCGGGAACGGGGTATTACCATCACGGCAGCGGCAATTAGCACCTCCTGGACTCGTCGTGACCCAGACAACCCTACAGAACCCCAGCCTGGTGCTTTGGAGCATAAAATTAACATTATCGATACCCCCGGGCACGTAGACTTCACGATCGAAGTAGAACGATCGATGCGGGTTTTAGACGGAGTAATTACAGTTCTATGTTCTGTGGGCGGTGTGCAGCCCCAAACCGAAACTGTGTGGCGACAAGCCGATCGGTATCGCGTGCCCCGCATCATCTACGTCAACAAAATGGACAGAACGGGAGCCAATTTCTTCAAGGTTTATCAACAAGTCCGGGAGAGATTGAGAGCCAATGCGGTTCCCATTCAAATTCCCATTGGCAGTGAGTCTGATCTCAAGGGCATTGTCGATTTGGTGAGAATGAAGGCTTACATCTACAACGATGACCTTGGTAAAGACATTAAGGTTACAGATATTCCTGCAAGTATACAGGAAGTGGCTCAGGAGTACCGAGTAAAGTTAGTGGAATCTGTTTCTGAAACTGACGATGATTTAATGGGTAAATACCTAGAAGGAGAAGAGTTAACCGAGGAAGAAATTGTCCAAGCTCTTCGTAAGGGAACAATCAACAACACGATCGTGCCCATGATCTGCGGTTCCTCCTTCAAAAATAAAGGAGTGCAACTCCTCCTCAACGCCGTAGTAGATTATCTACCTTCGCCGATCGATATTCCGGCGATTAAGGGAACCCTACCTAACGGTAACGAAGTCGAGCGCAAAGCCAGCGATGACGAACCCTTTGCGGCTCTGGCGTTTAAGTTGATGAGTGACAAATTTGGCGACTTGACCTTCATCCGCGTTTATTCTGGGGTTTTGAATAAGGGCTCCTATGTACTCAATGCCTCTAAGAACAAGAAAGAGCGCATCTCCCGCCTGATCGTATTGCGCGCTGACGATCGCATTGAAGTCGACGAACTGCGGGCAGGGGACTTGGGAGCGATCATTGGCTTGAAGGAAACCTTTACCGGCGACACCCTCTGCGATGAAAATGCCCCGGTAATTCTGGAATCCCTATTTATTCCAGAAGCAGTAATTTCCGTAGCCGTAGAGCCTAAGACCAAGGCGGACATGGATAAGCTCTCCAAAGCACTCCAATCCCTCTCTAAGGAAGACCCTACTTTCCGTGTTTCCCTCGACACAGAAACCAACCAAACCATCATTTCTGGTATGGGTGAATTGCACCTAGAAATTCTGGTCGATCGGATGATGCGGGAATTTAACGTGGAAGCCAACGTAGGTGCCCCCCAGGTTGCCTATCGGGAAACGATCCGCAAACCAGTCAACCGCGTGGAAGGTAAGTTCATCCGTCAGAGCGGCGGTAAGGGGCAGTATGGACATGTGGTGATCGACTTAGAACCCGCCGAACCCGGCACAGGCTTTGAGTTTGTGTCCAAGATTGTCGGCGGTGTAGTGCCCAAAGAATACATTGCCCCCATCGAGCAGGGGATCAAAGAAACCTGTGAATCGGGTATTCTAGCTGGCTATCCTGTAATCGACCTCAAGGCAACACTAGTAGATGGTTCTTACCACGATGTAGACTCTTCGGAAATGGCTTTCAAAATTGCCGGTTCCATGGCAATCAAGGAAGCCGTGATGAAAGCATCGCCATCTTTGTTGGAGCCAATGATGAAAGTCGAAGTCGAAGTACCAGAAGACTACATGGGCACTATAATAGGTGATCTCAACTCTCGGCGCGGACAAATTGAAGGACAAACCGTAGAGATGGGTATCGCCAAGGTGACAGCGAAAGTCCCCCTTGCCCAAATGTTTGGGTATGCAACGGACATTCGCTCGAAAACTCAGGGTAGGGGCGTCTTCACTATGGAGTTCAGCAACTACGAAGAGGTACCTCGTAATGTCGCCGAAACGATTATTGCGAAAAACAAATCCAAGGAATAACACATAGTAAGAAGGAAGGGACAACTCAAACAATGGCACGCGCAAAATTTGAACGGAGTAAGCCTCACGTTAATATCGGCACCATCGGTCACGTTGACCATGGTAAGACTACACTGACTGCGGCGATCACTATGACTTTAGCTGCGGCGGGTCAGGCTGCGGCAAGAAAATATGATGAGATTGATGCAGCCCCAGAGGAAAAGGCGCGTGGCATCACCATCAACACCGCCCACGTTGAATATGAGACTGAAAAGCGCCATTATGCCCACGTTGACTGTCCTGGTCACGCTGACTATGTAAAAAACATGATCACTGGGGCAGCCCAAATGGATGGTGCTATCCTCCTAGTATCTGCCGCTGATGGTCCTGAGCCTCAAACCAGGGAGCACATCCTATTGGCACGGCAGGTGGGTGTACCTCGTCTTGTCGTCTTCATGAACAAGGAAGACTTGATGGAGGGGGAAGAAGAGTTGATCGAACTGGTAGAGTTAGAAGTTCGTGAACTGCTCAGTTCCTATGATTTTGATGGTGACAACATCCCGATCATATTGGGTTCGGCAAAACAAGCCCTTGACTACATGACAGAAAATCCCAAAGCACAGCGCGGTGAAAACCCTTGGGTCGATAAGATTTGGAAGCTCATGGATGCTGTGGACGAATACATTCCTACCCCGGAACGGGATATTGACAAGCCCTTCTTGATGGCGGTAGAAGATGTATTCTCCATTACCGGTCGGGGTACCGTTGCTACGGGTCGGATTGAGCGGGGCAAGGTCAAGGTAGGCGACCAGGTAGAACTGGTGGGCATTCGCGACACTCGTAACACGACGGTGACGGGTATCGAAATGTTTAAGAAGAGCCTAGATGAAGGTCTAGCAGGGGACAACGCTGGTTTGTTGCTGCGCGGTATGCAGAAGGACGATATTATGCGGGGCATGGTTCTGGCTAAGCCTGGTTCGATTAAGCCTCACACAGAATTTGAAGCCCAGGTTTACATTCTCACCGAAAAAGAAGGCGGGCGTAAGACTCCTTTCTTCGCTGGTTATCGTCCCCAGTTCTACGTGCGGACTACGGATGTAACGGGCACGATCAAATCCTTTACTGCCGATGATGGTAGTGCGGCGGAAATGGTAATGCCTGGAGACCGTGTGAAGATGACTGTAGAGTTGATCAACCCGATCGCGATCGAGCAGGAGATGCGTTTTGCCATCCGCGAGGGTGGACGCACTGTCGGCTCTGGTGTTGTAACCAAGATTGTTAAGTAGTATTAACGCCAGCTAATTAACTAGGAAGACCAGCCATAATCTGTTTAGGGTTGGTCTTTTCCTTTGGAGAGAGTAGCGGCATTAGGACTGGATGTAGGTCGTAGAAGGATTGGGGTAGCTGGTTGTGATGGCTTGGGGCTTTTTGCGACGGGGATCACCACTATTCACCGCACTAACTGGACAAAGGACATGGAGCAGTTAGCGCAACTGGTCAAGGAGCGGGGAGTCAAAACTTTGGTGGTAGGAATGCCTTACAACATGGATGGGAGTTTAGGTTTCCAAGGGCGGCAGGTGCAGAAATTTGCCGAGCGCTGTGCCAAGTATCTCAATTTACCCCTGGAGTATGTGGACGAGCGTCTTACTTCCTATGCTGCCGAGCAGTTGATGATGGCAGAGGGGCTATCTCTGAGGGAGCACAGGGAGGTCATCGATCGGAAGGCAGCGGCGATCATTCTCCAGCAGTGGCTCGATCAATTACGAATTAGGGGACAGGAAATAGGGTAGAGTTTTATTATTATTTGTGCGGTAGGTATGGAGTTAGAAATTGTCACTTTGAAGGATGAACAGGGGCGTTCTCTGTCTTGCAGTGTAGAAAAGGTAATTGAGGTAGAAGGTAATAAGTATTTCCTGCTCCAACCGATCGAGACTTGCGTGCAGATTTTTGCTTGGGAAGGGGATGGGGAGGAGAGTGTCCTCAACGACTTGGATGATGAGCAGATTGATATGGTGTTTCCCACTGCCCAGGCGGTTTTGGCGGAGTTAAATTTGAATTTGCAGCGGACAGCCTTCACCCTGACGGTAGAGGGGGAATTACCGGAGCCAGAAGAAGATGATATTTTTTCTTTGGATGGAGATGAAGAAAACTACGAAGAACTCCAGGAATTGGCAAACTTTTACCATAAGGAACAGGAGTATTCTATTTTTGCTAGCCTTGATCCGATGATTTTCTTCGCCAAGTATAACCAGGCAGATGAGCTAGAAATCCTTAGCGATGATGATTTAGAAAATCTGCAGTTGTATTTAGAGGCAATCATTATTGATGAAGAGGAGAACTCCTAGGGGGAGATGGGGCATAATTTGCGTCTGTCTTTGCTGGGGCTGGAGCATGGGTTTACTGTGGCGCTGGCTTACGGCTCCTCCTAACTTGGCATCCCAGAGGATTGTGCGCCTCAATGTCAGTCCTGATACTCCTACAGGGGTTGTGATCGCCGAACTAAAAAGTCAGGGGGTAATTCGATCGGGGCTAGCCATGCGGCTCTGGCTTAAGTTGCTGGGCAGGATTTGCAGGCAGGTACCTACGATTTTTCTAGCCGACTGTCCTTGGGGGAAGTAATTAAGCAACTGGAACAGGGTGTGCCAGCGACAAATCAGGTCACGATCCCGGAAGGATGGACGATCGAGGAAATGGGCGCTCACTTTGCCAAGCTGGGGTATTTTTCTAGCAGCGAATTTATAGCTGCTACCACCAGAAAAACTGCTTCCTATTTTCCTGAGTGGTTACCCCAGGAGGTGGAAACGCTGGAAGGTTTTTTGTTCCCTGATACCTATGCACTGCCCCTCCAGGGCGCTACGCCTGGGGATGTAGTGAAGATGATGACCGATCGGTTTGCTGAGGTTGCCCTCCCTCTCTATCGCCAGGGCAACAAAAATAAGCTCTCCTTAAAAGATTGGGTGACTCTATCTAGCATTGTGGAAAAGGAGGCAGTTTTACAGACGGAGCGTCCCACGATCGCGGCAGTATTTTGGCACAGACTGCAGAAAAATATGCGTCTGGAGTCCGATCCCACCGTGGAGTATGGTCTAAAAATTAAACAGACCCCCGAAAATCCCCTGACTCTGGAGCAAGTAAGGACAGCCAACCCCTTTAATACTTACCTCAACTATGGCTTGCCGCCCCACCCCATCGCTTCCCCTGGGTTAGCCAGTTTAGAGGCGACCCTAGACCCCCCACCGACAGATTTTTTGTTTTTTGTGGCGCGCTACGATGGTAGTCATGTTTTTAGTCGTACACTGGTAGAACACGAACAAGCGATCGCGAAAATCGCCGAACAATTTTCCTCTCCATGAACATTTGGCAACTACTGACTCCCGACTTGGTGATTAAAAACCCCCTCTGGCACCTAGATGTAACTTCTTTGGAAGGTATTAGGGGTATGGTTTTGGATGTGGATAATACCCTGCTGGGTAATCGGGAATTGGAAGTCTCTGCGCCGGTAAGAAAGTGGGTCGGGCAAGTAAAACAACAGATGCCCCTGTGGCTGGTGAGTAATAACTGTTTTCACCAAAGAATTAAATCGATCGCCGAATCTCTCGATCTGCCCTTTTATGCTAATGCCGCTAAGCCTTCCCGGCGTTGTGTGCGCCTAGCGATCGAGGGCATGGGTCTAACTGCCCCGGAAGTGGCGATGGTAGGCGATCGGTTGTTGACAGATATTTTGGTGGGCAATCGCTTGGGGATGTACACGATTTTGATCCATCCCCCTGTGCCTATTGATGGCACTTCCCGCTTGGTCAGGGATAGTGAGTTTTGGTTAGCTCGTGTCTCCGGTGCCCGCTTGACCTAGCGCCAATCATCCCAGTTGTTATTAAAAATCGAGGTATCGGGGAAGGCGATGGGGTTGCCGTTATTGACTAACAACTGCTGTAACTCCTGTAGGAGGGGTTCCGATCGGGGTAGTTCGTCTACCAGGGTGTAGGGCAAGACATTGTGGCGGAGGGCAAAATCGATCGTGGTACCGGCGGCTACCCCTGAAGACCATTCAAAACTATGGACGCGGTAGGCAGCGGCGGCAATGTGGCTGGTGGCGATGCTTTTGCCGGCAACTAATAAATTATCAATTTTTTGCGGGATCATGGCTCTTAGAGGAATTTGGAAAGGGTAAGCCTGTCCTTGACCCCGGCGTTCCCCTGGGCGCTCGCGGTTGCCGGGCAATTCTACGGGGTATTTTTCCATGCAGGGGTGAAAATCGATAGCGTAGTGCCCAATGCCAACGGAATCGATGAAAATTGTCGATCGGGAGCGTTTTTTGACTTGATCGGGCTTAATTTGCCCAGAAATAACAGCAGCACTTTCTAAACCTGCCAGGGCTGCCCTTAAACTGCGGTATTGGCTGGGGCTGAGGACGGTTTGATAGTATTTGTCGCTGTAGTCGCGGCGGGAAACGTCTAACTCAGAAACGGTGAAACCCTGGCTGTGTCCCCAGGCGGGGCGACCGATAATGCGCCTGCTTTCGCGGATGTAGGGATACTTGGACAGTCCGTAGGTGGTATTCATGGGGCTATCTAACCCCTGGAGAAATTTGAGGTTGGGGTAGGGTTGCTTGACTCCTTTGCCTAGTTGGGAGTCGGTAGTCCCGGAGTGGAGCCAATGGAAGAAGCCTTTAGCGTGGAATTCCCCTTGTTGGAGGGTTTCGGTGCGCAGTCCTCCCATCCAGCCCCCTGGTTTCAGTTGTCCCAGTTGTTGCAGTTGATCTCTGGTGTAGATTAAGTTGTCTTTGCTGGTGCCGGGACGGTAGTCGTTGCCCCAAGTCCAGTTTTGCATGGAAATATCCCCCACCACGATCGCGTCGTCTTTTTTGTAATCGGCGAAGGGGAAATTAGGACCAAACCGATCGGGGGTAGGGGTAAAAATACGGCGGTAGGTAAAGACAAAGGGGAAGCTGGCTAAGTTAGGCAATTCGTAGCTGTAGTAGGGGGCATAGCGCTGATAGAAGTCGGGGAGGGGTATTTCCTGGGGCGTGGCTGTCGCTTCCATAGCGAAGGTATAGGTGAAGCCCTGGGTACAGTAGGGATCGGGTTTATCGCTGGAGGCAGAGGGTTCTAACACCGATCGGGCATCGATGCCTAATCTGTAGGGGACATCGGCAAGGGCGACTATTTCGCCGGTTTCCGTGGCTTCGATCACAAATTTGGGATTGATTTTGGTAACGGTCTTGATGAAGTTTGCCGAATTTTGATAACTAT
The DNA here is from genome assembly GCA_002861535.1 of Cyanobacteria bacterium M5B4. Classification (GTDB taxonomy): domain Bacteria; phylum Cyanobacteriota; class Cyanobacteriia; order Pseudanabaenales; family Pseudanabaenaceae; genus M5B4. The sequence continues at coordinate 11,028 of PHFO01000022.1, forward strand.
AGGCTGCGGGGATCACCAGGGAGAGGGGAAAACTATGCAAAGGGGGGAGCCCCAGGGGCAGGCTTATGGGTAATCACGACCGCCGATCGAATTTGTTTATCTTTCACTTCTAGGTCTTTTACTACAGAAGATAGCAAAAGATGGAGTTTCCCTTTTCCTTTTTGTTCAGCGTCTTTTAACATTGATAAAATAATCTCGTGACCGTCTTTGGGCATAAAACAAGCTGCACTGACCCAACAACCGCCCGGATTGAGCCTGCCGTAGCGTTTTTCAATCCGATCGCGCAATTCTTTGTAACCCCGATCGAAGAACAACTGTTGTCTTTGCGTCGGTCTTTCATCTAAAGCAGAAGTACCCTGAGCTGATATTTGTCCGCCGATCCAGTCCGTTATTTCCGTCATGCAGACCGTTCGCCCCGCCAGTAAGGCTTCGTAGGCGGCTCCCGAACCGGCTAAGCCTCCCCCCGCAATCAAGATGTCGCAATCTAAAGTGCGATCGATTTTTTGGCTAAATCCAGGCAACTGGCAGAGTAAGAACAGCAAAACAGCGTACGGGGAGTAATTCCTTAACATGACACTTCTTTCCTCAAACTACTTGACCCGATCGGGTCGGGTTAGCTAATACAGTACAAGGGATTAGCGCAATTTTGCTAGGCTTCGGCAAGCCCTCTTCCATAAAACCGATCGATCGGCGCGAGGATTAGGTATAGTTAACGTAGTCTTTAGTCAAGTCTATGCTGGAAGCCGCTTTAATTGGTATCCTTTCCCTGGACTTAGGGCTAATCTTTGCCTCTATAGAACATATGGTCAAAACTTCTAACTCAGAAAACGGCATCAATAATACTCTCCCTGAAGAGTCAGGGGATTGGGAATACAAAATTGTACAAGTCAGGGGCGGGGTCTTCCGGTCGTTCAAAGCAATTCAGTATGTCTGCCAGCAGGAAGCCAAGTTTGGCTGGACACTTTTAGAAAAAATAGATGACAATCGTCTGCGCCTAAAACGATCGGTCAGTTGTCGGGCGAAAGACAGCCTGCTCAAACAAAATCCTTACCGCACTAACTATGGAGTTTCGGAAGACTTTATGCATTTTTTATCGATCGTGGCAACTTTGATGATTTTAGCGGTTCCTGCCTACTTTGGTTATAGCTTTATGCGCAATGTTTTTACAGATTTAGAAGTGAAATCTCCCCGTCAAATTCAGATTCCTCAAGTAAAAAAGAAATAACTCAGTAGATAACAGTGTGTTTTGCTAACACAACGTCAGTTCGGGATAAGACAAAGACTAACAACCTGAGGCTCAGCCCTCGTCTATAGGGGAAAGGGCTACACTGCAGTGATCTTTTTTTTCCTCGGTCTGGGTAAGATGGGGGCTAAAGATGTGTTTTCGTTTAGCAAAAAGTGGACATATTTTTCTTCAATTTTGTAGCATTGTCCCAAAAAAGTAGGAATTATCTGTTCCCTTTTGATTATTTTAATCATTCTCTTTTTTAACAACTTCCCGTTAGGTAGTAACGACTGACGGTTTTTCTGCCATTCTTTGTCATTTTTAGAAAATAACCGCAGTGCCAAATCGATCGTGGGGAGGCGGGAGTTGGTATCATCTTCATTTAAGATCATAAATAGTCTTTCATAACGCCTGGTAATTTCTGGCGCAAGAGCCAATAAGATGGTATTTTTTTCAAATTCACTTAACTTAAAGTGGGCACATAATTCTGGCAGAGCGAGAAAAAATTCCTGCTTCTTTAGTCTTTTGCACCCGATCGCTGAGTTTGAGACAGTTTGCGGTTTGCTCTGGGGGGACTTCTCTGCCCCCTTGGGCAGGATCAAGGGTAACAAAGCCGCGCCACCAATGGCTGGTTGCCCGATCGGTGGCGGTTTTCGCTACTTTATTGATCTCTTGGTTAATTTGTTTTTGCCTGGCAATTGCTTTGGTCACCACCCGATCTAGCCAAGATAATTCGGCTTTGATATAACTCAAATTGTCAGGGAAGGGACTCATGCCACGCCCCTACGCAAGGTACCCCTAATAGCCAAAGCAGTTACTGCTACTAGGGCTAGTAATGCTACCAGAGAATTGCCCAGGGTTAAATTGCCCCAGGGAGCTTCTAAAATTACCGCCTGCCACTGCCATTGGGGATGACTATAAACATAGCGAATTGGCTCGATCGCCAGGGAGAGGGGGTTCAAGCTGGCAATCCACTGCAGCCAGGTGGGCATAAAAGCTAAGGGAGCTAAAGCCGTACTAGAAAAGATCAGAGGGAGATTGACCAAGAAAATTAAAGCCAACATTTCCTGGTGTCCAGGCAGGGCGAAGGCCACCCCCAAACTCAGCATTGTAAAAGTAACCACAACTAAACCAATCACGATCGTGACAATACCCAGAGCACCCATACCAGGCAACGGCGCTCCCATTAAGGCGCTTACCCCGACGATCGCGGTAGATTGAATTAAACTCAGGGTCAAAATGAATAATGCCGCTGCCAGGACAATAGAAAACCGAGAAGCCAGGGGCGCTACTAAAATGCGATTCAAAAAGCCAAACTCCCGATCGAACATCAAGGGCAGACCAGCATTCAAAGCGCCACTAAAGGCAGTAAAGACGATGATGCCCGCTGCTAAAAATTGCACATAGGTCTGTCCCGCGCCAAAAAACTCCGCCGGCGCATTGCGAAATAGCGCCCCGAACAAAATCAACCACATCAGGGGCTGTAATACTCCCACTACCAACGTAACAGGACGACGGACCAATTGAATAAACCACCGTTTAGTCAGGGCAAAGGTCTCTTGATAAAAATCGGCAAGCATAGTTTAGTTGACATCCACTGTTTCTAGTTTATCTTAGACCACCGATCGGTTTTAGCCAGAGCAACGAATAGGGAAAAACAATCGATTTGGGTGCAAGCAAAAACGCTATACAGCTTTTACCTTAAAAACTTGGTATAGCCCCTCGCCCTTTTGGGGAGAGGGCGGAACTAACAATTTAGGAAAAAGCTGTAATATAAGAATAATTAAAAATAATTTTCTGTCCTGATAGTGGCGGCTTCCCACGCTTTAGATGTATTCACCCTGGCTAAACACATTAGATAATGGCATCCGCTCCTTATTTTGGGAGTCTCCCTTTACGAGAATTGCCACAGTGCAGTGTTTTTTCCCTGGGGGCAAACGGTTAGAATCTCCCAAGAATGCCGGTATCAGTCAACTCATTGCCCATCAGTTATTACTAGATCACCATGACTTTCTCGAAGAATTAGGCAGTGCCATTACGGTAGAAGTGGAGGCAGATTATTTTGTCATTAGTGGCAAATGCTTGGGGGAAGACTTAGGGGAATTACTAACTTTTCTCGGTAATCTTTTGCCTAGGATACATTTTAACTCCCATACTTTAGCTAAAGTGAAGACGGAATTTATCGATCGCATCAATGAACAACAATACAATCCTTTTCACTGTGCCTATGAGCAACTCCAGCCTCTAATCTATGGGAATCACCCCTACGGTTTAGATGCCTGGGGCACAATCGCCAGCCTTGACCTTTTGCAGATAGAAGATTTACAACAACATTACGATCGTTTTTTGTCTCCCCGTCATCTGACGGTGGCGATTACTGCCAATAGTGCTCCCGATCGGGTGGGGGCATTAGTCGAAAGTGCCTTTGGGCATTGGTCGTCGGTGGTTGCCGGCCCCATTTTAGAACATCAGGCAGCAGACTTCCGCTCCGGTATAGAGCACCACCCTGGGAAGGAGCGCAAACTTGGCTGATGGTGGGTTTCCCCGCTCCTTTAGTTCACGATCGGGATTTTTTTGCCATGAAGATCATCAATGCCCATTTAGGCAATGGTTCTTCTAGTCAGTTATTTCAGGTTCTGCGGGAACAAAAAGGTCTGGTGTACGATGTGTCTACTCACTGTCCTACCCGTTTCGATCGCTCCCATCTTTTAATTCATTGCACGACTGATAGGGATTTGCAGCTACAAGTAAAAGAGTTAATCCTCCATGAAACCGATCGACTGCGAGATATTCTCCTAGACAACGCAGCCCTAGAGCTAGCAAAAAGTAAACTGCTTGGTCATTATGCCCTTGCCAAACAAACGACCGCCCAGCTTGCCCACATCAATGGTTGGTATCATACTCTGCAACTGCCTCCCGATTTTGACTTCCAATTTGTTAAACAGATAGAACAAACCACTGCTCAACAAATTCAAGCGGTGGCACAGAAGTATTTAGCAACTTACGCCGTCTCGATCGTGGGATAGACCTATCAATTTTTTCTAGGACTTACCCTCAATCCCTTCTCCCTTTTTGGGAGAGGGTTTCCGAAAAGCAACGTAAGTCCTGTTTTCTTATTTCCCTCTGCCATTTTGCAGAGCAATAAAAAACCACCCCGCAGAGGTGGTCTAATGAATCTAATTATCCTAAATCTGGGCGACAAACCTTTCCTTCTCTGGAACGACAGTATATTCTGCCACTACCTGACGGAATTCCTCCCCGCTCATGGTTTCCCGATCGATCAAGATGTCTACCACCCGATCGATGGCAGCGCGATTTTCTTGAATGATCCTCAGCGCCTCTTGGTAACAACGATCGACAATTTCCCGCACTTCCCGATCGATGCGGGCAGCGATTTCGTTGGAATACTCCGATCGGTTCATCAAACCTGCCCCCAAGAAGACCTCTGAGTTTTGCCCTTCTAAGGACAAAGGACCAAGCACATCAGACATGCCGAACCGAGTCACCATCTGCCGCGCCATCGCCGTCACCTGTTGCAAGTCATTAGCAGCTCCTGTAGTCACTTCATCATCTCCGAATACTACCGCTTCGGCGGCTCTGCCCCCCAATGCTCCTGTGATCCGTGCCAAAATCTGCGCCCTAGAAATCAACATCTGTTCTTCAGCAGGAGCAAACCAGGTCAAACCGGCAGCCTGTCCGCGGGGAATTAACGTCACCTTCTGCACAGGGTCATGCTCAGGAATTAAAGTGCCCACGATCGCATGACCAATTTCGTGGTAGGCAATCAAGCGCTTGGTTTTGCTGTCAACTAGGGGCTTGCCCTCCAAACCAGCAATCACCCGATCGACGGCATCATCAATTTCCGCCATCGTGATTGCCTCCTTGCGGCGGCGGGCAGTGAGAATAGCAGCCTCATTCAACAAGTTAGACAGATCAGCCCCCGTAAACCCCGGCGTGCGCCTAGCGATCGCTTCTAAAGAAATATCGCTGGCAATCTTTTTACCCTTGGCATGGACATTTAACACCTGCAACCTGCCCTTGATGTCCGGCGGATCGACAGAAATTTGCCGATCGAAGCGCCCAGGACGCAACAGAGCCGTATCCAACACATCGGGGCGGTTAGTAGCCGCAATTACAATGACACCGGTGTTACCTTCAAAGCCATCCATCTCCGTGAGAATTTGATTGAGGGTCTGTTCCCGTTCATCATTACCGCCGCCGATACCCGCGCCGCGCTGACGACCCACCGCATCAATCTCATCGATAAAGATAATGCAGGGAGCATTCTCCTTCGCCTTTTTGAACAAATCCCTAACGCGGGAAGCCCCCACACCGACAAACATTTCCACAAATTCCGAGCCAGAAGCCGAGAAGAAAGGAACCCCCGCCTCCCCCGCGATCGCTTTTGCCAAGAGAGTTTTGCCCGTACCAGGAGGTCCAATCAAAAGTACCCCCTTGGGGATTTTCGCCCCCACCGCCGTAAACCGTTCCGGCTTCTTGAGGAATGTAACCACTTCCTGGAGTTCCTCTTTAGCTTCCTCAATGCCTGCTACATCGTCAAACTTGACCCCCGTCTGAGCATCCATAGAAAACCGCGCCTTAGATTTAGCAAAATCCATCGCCTGCCCAGGTCCACCCATCTGATTCGATCGGCGGAACAGAAAGAGTAAGCCCCCCACCAGAGCTACAGGGAAAATCAAACTACTTAAAAAGTTCCAAACTTGGGAATTATTACTAGGGGGATAGACCGCTAAATCAACACCACTCGCCTTGAGTTTATCCAACAAACCAGGAGAATAGAGGGGCAAATCCACACGGGCGCGCTGTTCCCGATTTTCCAACTGCGGGTCAGATGCGACAATCACCGCCGTTCTGCCGCCATCAAAAATGTCTACCCTACGGACGAGATGGCGATCGAGATATTCCAGAAACCGCCCGTAAGTCAACCGCGTATTAGCGGCATTGATCATCGGAGTCGCCACTTGGGGGCGGGTTAAAATAGATTGCCATAAAAAGAATGCAATGACCGTGATCGGCAACAACCACAGTACCAGGGTTCTCCAGGAAAATTTCATAAGCCTGCTTTATTAAACTTAATTAACCATTATGCAGGATCAACCCAAATTCAGCGTACTGCCTCTAGGTAGACCGATCGGGATGGTACTATAAAAATCAGTGCTGTTAAGGAATGTAATGGGTAGAGTAGTAGGCATCGACCTGGGGACAACAAACTCGGTAGTAGCGGTAATGGAAGGGGGGAAGCCCGTTGTCATTGCCAATGCTGAAGGCAGTCGCACTACCCCCTCTGTCATCAGTTTTACCAAGGATGGGGAACGTCTGGTGGGACAAATGGCGAGGCGGCAATCTGTCCTGAACCCCGAAAATACCTTTTATTCGGTCAAGCGTTTTATTGGCAGAAAATATAGCGAGCTAAGTAAAGATGCCAAAAAAGTAGCTTACACCATCCGTAAAGATGAAAATGACCTGATCAAAATCCGCTGTCCCCGCCTAGAAAAGGACTTTACCCCAGAAGAATTGTCGGCGATGGTGCTACGGAAACTCGTAGAAGAAGCCAATCGTTTTTTAGGAGAACCAGTCACGGGAGCAGTGATTACGGTTCCAGCTTACTTTAACGATTCCCAGCGCCAGGCGACCAAAGATGCCGGTAGAATCGCCGGTTTAGATGTCAAACGCATCATCAACGAACCAACGGCAGCTTCCTTAGCCTATGGTTTAGATAAAAAGAAGAATCAACGCATCCTTGTATTTGATTTAGGGGGCGGTACTTTTGATGTGTCTTTGTTAGAAGTAGGAGATGGTTTGTTTGAAGTCAAAGCTACCAGCGGCGACAGTCAGTTAGGGGGGGACGACTTCGACAAGGTGATTGTCAATTGGTTGGCAGAAGAGTTTCTAGCGCAAGAGGGAGTAGACCTGTTAAAAGAAAGACAGGCGTTACAACGTCTGACGGAAGCTGCCGAAAAAGCTAAGATCGAACTCTCTACCGTCGGCGCAACAGAGATTAACCTCCCTTTTATTACCGCCACGATCGATGGTCCTTTACATTTGGAGCGTACCCTAAAACGATCGCAATTTGAACGATTGGCGGCAGACCTCCTCGATCGGTTATACGAACCGGTAGAAACGGTCTTAAAAGATGCCCAATGGAGTCCCAAACAGATCGATGAAGTAGTATTAGTGGGTGGTGCTACGCGGATTCCCGCCGTACAAACGATCGTGGAAGACCTGATCGGCAGAAAACCAAACCAATCAGTCAATCCCGATGAAGTGGTAGCAGTAGGTGCTGCGATCCAAGCCGCTATTTTGGCGGGAGAAGTGCGGGACGTGCTGTTGTTAGATGTAACCCCTTTATCTTTAGGAGTAGAAACCTACGGCGGTGTAATGAAAAAGCTCATTCCCCGCAACACTACCATTCCGACCAGACGATCGGATATTTTTACTACTGCCGAAGACAACCAAACCTCTGTAGAAATTCACATATTACAAGGTGAAAGAGATATGGCAGAGTATAACAAATCTTTGGGGCGCTTCAAACTCAGCGGTCTTTCCCCCCAGCCCAGGGGCATGGCGCAGGTAGATGTCATGTTTGACATCAACGCCGATGGTATTTTATGTGTATCTGCTACCGATCGGCGCACCGGTATTGAAAGAAGAGTAACGATCAAAGGAGCATCTACTTTAGATGAAAAAGAAGTAGAACGTATGATTGCCGAAGCTGAGCGCTTTGCCGACAAAGACCGCGCCCGCCGTGAACGGATTGAAAAAATCAATCGCGCTGACAGCTTGATCAGTATAGCCGAACAACAACTAAAAGAGATTGCCCTAAACTTTAATGTCAGACTAAACTACGAACAACGGAAAGAAGTAGAACAACTAATCCGCAATTTGAAAGAAGCGATCGATCGGGAAGACGACTATCAGTTAGACATTGCCCAGTCAGAACTACAGGAAGCCCTCTATCGCTTATCACGAGAAGTTTACACTCAAAAAGATGAAGAAGATGATGGCGATGACGATGTGTTGGGTGGTATTTTAGAAGGTATTGGTAACATCACCAATCGTAACCGCCGTAGTTCCCGCCCTAGTCGTCGCCCTGATACCAGAGTCTCTTACGAAGACGACGATGATGATTGGGTTTAGTCTGGTCTTAGGATTCTGTGATAGAATGTTAGTCTAATTGTGGTTGATAATACTATGCTTAATCCTCTTATTACTCCAGAAATCACGAAACCTGGTCGCTATCTGGGGAATGAGTTTGGTGCAGTCCACAAGCCCTGGGAAAGTGCGATCGTGCGTTGGTGCCTCACTTATCCAGAAATCTATGAAGTAGGGGCATCAAATCTAGGACATATCATTCTTTATAGTATTCTCAATCAACAAGAAGAACAGTTATGCGATCGGTCTTATTTGCCTAACTTTGATTTAATCGCCAAACTGCGACAGACCAAAACGCCTTTGTTCGCGGTAGAATCCCAACGATCGTTGTTAGAATTTGACATTTTAGGGTTTAGTTTGAGTTACGAGCTAGGGGCGACTAATATCTTAGAGATGTTAGACCTGGCGCAAATTCCTTTAACTTGGCAAGAAAGAAATGACACTAACTATCCGTTAATCTTTGCTGGAGGACAGACTGCCACTTCTAATCCCGAACCCTACAGCGACTTCTTAGACTTTTTTGCCCTCGGCGACGGTGAAGAAGTTTTACCGGAAATTGGCAGAGTAGTGAAACAAGCAAAACAACAACACAAATCTCGTTTAGATACTCTTTTAGATTTAGCCCAAGTACCTGGTGTTTATGTGCCGCAGTTTTACACTGTGGATGATACCGGTGCAGTTGTACCAAATCGATCGGATGTACCCAGACGCATTTTGCGACGGGTAGCGACTCCCATGCCAGAACACAGCATTGGTCTAGTCCCTCTAATTGAAACAGTCCATGACCGCCTCACGATCGAGATTCGCCGTGGTTGTACGCGGGGTTGTCGCTTCTGCCAGCCAGGGATGTTGACCCGCCCCGCTAGAGATGTTGACCCCGATGCCGTCATCAATACCGTAGAACGGGCGATCCGCGAGACGGGTTACAACGAATTCTCTTTGTTATCTCTTTCTTGTTCTGATTATTTAGCGTTACCTTCTGTAGGTATTGAAATTAAAAACCGACTCAAAAATGAAGGTATAACTTTGTCTCTTCCTAGTCAAAGAGTCGATCGGTTTGATGAAAATATTGCCAATGTGCTAAAGGGAGAAGGTAGACAACAGGGTTTGACTTTTGCACCAGAAGCGGGCACCCAAAGACTAAGGGATGTAATTAACAAAGGACTGACAGACGAAGAGCTACTCAGGGGGATTAAAACTGCCCACGAACAGGGTTGGGACAAGGTCAAGCTCTATTTCATGATCGGTCTGCCCACAGAAACAGACGGGGATATTGTCGGTATTGCTCAAACGATCGGTTGGTTGCAAAAAGAATGTCGTATTAAGGGCAGAAAGATGCTCTCTTTTAATGTGACAATTTCTAACTTTACGCCTAAACCCCATACACCTTTTCAGTGGCACAGTGTTTCTACAGAGGAGTTTATTTACAAGCAAAACTTACTGAAACAAGAACTGCGCTCTTTGCACGGTGTTAAAGCTAATTTTACGGATGTCCGCATTTCCGCGATGGAAGACTTTTTAGGCAGGGGCGATCGTTCACTAGGGAAAGTGATCTATGCCGCCTGGCAGAAGGGAGCGGGGATGGATGCCTGGTTTGAAAACACCGATCGGGCGTTTAGAGCTTGGGAAGAAGCTATTGCAGAGGCTGGTTTGGAGTGGAAGATGCCGGTGATTGCCATCGATCGTCCGACACCCTGGGATCACATCGACACTGGCATCAGCAAAGAGTGGTTAAAACGGGACTATGAGTTAGCTTTAGCGGCGAAGACTGTACCCGATTGTTCTTTCAATAGTTGTTATCGTTGCGGTGTCTGTGGTTCTAACTTTGGTCACAACGTTGTTGTTCCTCCCCCTCCTATCCCTGTCTACGAGCCGCCTACAGACCGATCGACAGTAGCAAAAGTGCAAAGACTGCGCATGACCTTTGGCAAACTAGGTAAAATGTCTTTAATCTCTCATCTTGATCTTTTAAGGTTGTTAGAAAGATCGGCAAGAAGAGCCGCGATTCCCTTTGCCATTAGCGCTGGTTTCCATCCCATGCCCAGGATCGAGATTGCCAATGCTTTGTCTTTGGGTTATAGCAGTAGTGGCGAAGTAGCAGACTTTGAACTGACAGAATACATAGAACCAGAAGAGTTTTATCGCCGTTTGTCTGTCCAGTTGCCCGATGAGATGCCAATTTACGATGTGAGCGAAATTAGTTTGTCGGCTCCTTCCGCCGCCATGGCTCTATGTCGGGCAGTTTATACTCTAACTTTATCGATGCAAAATGAGGATTTAACAGAAACGATCGATCGGGTTTTACAGTCAGAATCAATTTTAATGGAAAAAACAACTAAATCTAAAAAAGTACAAACGATCGATATTAGACCAAGACTATCTGATCTGCAGTTAGTAAGTAACGATCCTGTAAAAGTACAATACGAAGGTAGTTTGTTGGCTAACGGTGATTCTCTCAAACCAGATTATGTTTTGTTTATGTTAAACCAATTTAGTAAAACGGAAATTAAGTTAGCACATGTCCACCGCGATCGGTTGATTTTTTCCTAGAGAATTGTCCGATCGTTGCACTCTTTCTGCTTGTCTTTAGGAGAAGATGAACTTAAACCTAGACAGAAGTATTGAACTCAGGTATTCCCTCACCTCTCCATCTCTTTTGCGAAAGCCAGGACTTACGCTGAGTCAAAATTTCCCTCATCTCCACAGGGGGGAGAAGGGAAGTAGATCAATTTTTTCTAGTCCCCTCTCTTTTTGGAAGAGAGCTAGGGCCAAGGTTTCAGCAAAAGCAACGCAAGTCCTCTGGCTTCTCATGTTTGATCGAGGGGAATACCTTATTCTACTTGGGCAGAATCCTAGTTTCAGTCAATTACTTACCGTACCAAGTTTTACGCCATTGTTTCATCTGATCGATTTCAAGTTGTTGGGAAGAAAGAATCTCTTGGGCAATTTTTTTGATTTCAGTCCGTTTAGTTTTAGTTTGCACTTCCTTTGCCATTGCTAGGGCAGCTTGATGGTGGGGAATCATGGCATCAATAAAGCGTAAATCGAAGTTGGCATCGGCGGCTCCCAAGTCCTCGCTCATCATCATTGCTTTTTTCTGGGAGTCTGTCATTGCCATCATGTGACCCATTTCCGAGTGCCATGCCATTGGGGTATCACCAACATTGGGATACCAGGCTTTGCGCCATTTCTGCATCTGGGCAATTTCTGTTTGCTGTGCTTTGATGATTTCCTGAGCAAGTTTTTTGATTTCAGGTCGTTTTAGATTTTTGTAATGCTGCTTTTGCCATAGCGATCGCTCCTTGGTGGTGGAGAATCATGCCATCAATAAAGCGCAGGTCAAGGTTAGCATCGGCGGCTCCCAGTTCCATGGACATTTCGCCCATGTTGTGATTCATTTTTTTAGACATTTGTGCTGATGAGTACCATGTACCGAAGCCCAAAACTGCTGTGATAGCGATTATTGCCATTGTATAAGATTTTAGTTTCATATTTTTGTCCCTAGTGAAATTCAAAAGTAGCACAACTTTCGCAAAAGATATACTTTGGTTAAATTGTTCGCCGATTTTTAATGCCCCCCCAAATGTCACAAGTTCCTTCATCATTACGATGCCTTAGTAATCCAACTTTCGCTCGAACATCAGCATGAGTATCT
>PHFO01000023.1 GCA_002861535.1 Cyanobacteria bacterium M5B4
TTTGTTTGACATAAGTCATTCATCCTCCGATAAATCGGGGGTCTTCTGATGACATCAGGATGAAATCTTATCATTGTCTTTCTAATTGTTCTGAAACCCTCACCCTAGCCCTCTCCCTCCTTCGGTTGTGCTCAGGAAACGGGAGAGGGGATTGAGGGGAATTTTTCCTCGTTAGCCATAACAGTAAACTTGCCTACATCTGCCGGTGGTGGGAGGGAGTAAGATTATCCTAACTGTGTTAGTGGAAATCCTGATGCCCCGCCGTAATGACCTCAAAAAATTCTGCTGATTGGTGCTGGCCCGATCGTGATTGGTCAAGCTTGTGAGTTTGATTACTCAGGTACGCAAGCCTGCAAGGTGCTCAAGGAGGAGGGCTACGAGGTGGTGTTGGTCAATTCTAATCCAGCCACAATTATGACTGATCCCCAAACCGCCGATCGCACCTACATTGAACCGATCACCCCAGAAATTGTGGCGCAAATCATCGAGAAAGAGCGCCCCGATGCGATTTTGCCGACTATGGGGGGACAAACTGCCTTAAATACTGCCGTGGCATTGGCGGAGATGGGGGTACTAGAGCGCTTTAATGTGGAATTGATCGGGGCGAAACTGCCGGCGATCAAAATGGCGGAAGACCGCAAACTGTTTAAGGAGGCGATGCAACGCATTGGCATTAAGGTCTGTCCTTCGGGGTTGGCAACGACGATGGCGGAAGCCCAGGCGGTGGCTCAGAGTATTGGTTCCTATCCTTTGATCATTCGTCCCGCTTACACTTTGGGGGGTACAGGGGGCGGCATTGCCTACAACCAGGAGGAGTTTGAACAGATTGCCAGTGGCGGGCTGGAGGCTTCTCCCACTTCCCAAATTTTGATCGAGCAGTCTTTGCTGGGCTGGAAGGAATACGAACTGGAGGTGATGCGGGACTTGGCAGATAATGTGGTAATTATTTGCAGTATCGAGAATTTTGACCCTATGGGGGTGCATACGGGGGATTCGATTACGGTGGCTCCGGCGCAGACGCTTACAGATAAGGAGTACCAACGCTTGCGGGACTATTCCATTCAAATTATCCGCGCAATTGGGGTGGAGACGGGCGGCTCTAATGTGCAGTTCGCGGTGAACCCGATCGATGGGGATGTGATTATCATCGAAATGAATCCCAGAGTTTCCCGCAGTTCTGCCCTCGCTTCTAAGGCTACGGGGTTCCCGATCGCTAAGATTGCGGCAAAGTTGGCGGTAGGTTATACCCTCAATGAAATTCCTAACGATATTACGAAGAAAACCCCGGCAAGTTTTGAACCCACGATCGATTATGTGGTAACGAAAATCCCCCGTTTTGCTTTTGAAAAGTTTCCTGGCTCTGAGTCTACTTTAACTACGCAAATGAAGTCGGTAGGGGAAGCCATGGCGATCGGCAGAACGTTTCAGGAGTCGATGCAAAAGGCGCTCCGATCGTTGGAAACAGGACGGTTTGGCTTTGGTGCCGATCGCCCCGATGAACTGCCATCCCTCGAACAAATTAAGTCGAATTTGCGCACTCCCAACCCCGATCGGATTTTTACGGTGCGGCAGGCATTTTTATCGGGTCTGTCAGTAGAAGCGGTGGCAAATTTAACAAAAATTGACCCTTGGTTTGTCCAAAAATTACGAGAAATTACCGATCGGGAGTTGGCAATCAAAGGACGAAAGCTAGACACGATCGATCGAGAGGAGCTAGAAGAACTGAAGCGCATGGGTTTCAGCGATCGGCAGTTGGCATTTTTGACTGATAGCACTGAAGACACTGTCAGAGACTATCGCAAGAAGTTAGGGGTCATTCCTGTCTATAAAACTGTCGATACCTGTGCGGCAGAGTTTGAAGCCTTTACTCCCTACCACTATTCCACCTATGAGACGGAAACAGAGGTACAGCCCAGTACCAAGCCTAAGGTGATGATTTTGGGGGGTGGTCCCAACCGCATCGGTCAGGGCATAGAGTTCGACTACTGTTGCTGTCATGCCAGCTTCGCCTTGCAGGAGATTGGCTACGAAACGATCATGGTCAACTCCAATCCTGAGACGGTTTCTACCGATTATGACACCAGCGATCGGCTCTATTTTGAACCCCTCACCAGGGAAGATGTATTGAATATCATTGAAGCAGAACAACCGATCGGGGTGATTATCCAATTCGGCGGTCAGACTCCCCTAAAACTAGCGTTACCTTTACAAAAATATCTCAACCAGCATCCTGAACTACCGACCAAGATTTGGGGTACTTCTCCCGATTCCATTGATATTGCCGAAGACCGCGAACGCTTTGAACAAATTTGCCAAGAACTGGGTATCAAACAGCCTGATAATGGTCTGGCTCGATCGTTTCAAGAAGCCCTAGAAGTAGCTCAGCGGGTGGGTTATCCCGTAGTTGTCCGTCCTAGTTATGTGCTGGGGGGGCGGGGCATGGAAGTAGTTTATAGCGATAGTGAACTAGAAAGTTACATGGCTAAGGCGGTGCTCATTGAACCGGAGCATCCCATTTTGATCGACCAGTTTTTAGAGGGGGCGATCGAGGTGGATGTGGACGCGATCGCTGACAGTCAGGGCAATGTGGTGATCGGGGGCATCATGGAGCATATCGAAGAGGCGGGCATTCATTCCGGGGACTCTGCCTGTGCTATTCCTACTTTTTCTTTGTTGCCGGAAACCCTAGAAACAATCCGCAGATGGACGATCGGGTTAGCTAAACGCCTGCAAGTGATCGGCTTAATGAACGTGCAATATGCGGTGCAAATTCAACGCAACGGCTATCACCGCGAACAGGTCTTCATCCTAGAAGCTAATCCCAGAGCCTCTCGCACCGTCCCCTACGTCAGCAAAGCGATCGGTGTTCCTTTGGTCAACCTGGCGACTAAGATTATGGCAGGTTCTAGTTTGCCTGATTTAGGTTTTACCCAAGAGGTAATTCCCCATCATATTTCCATCAAGGAGGCGGTTTTACCCTTTGCCAAATTCCCCGGTACGGACACAATTTTAGGACCAGAAATGCGCTCTACGGGCGAGGTCATGGGCATAGATACGGACTTTGGGCGCGCCTATGCCAAAGCCCAATTGGGGGCGGGACAGAATTTGCCGTTACAGGGCACGGTATTTATTTCCGTCAACGATCGGGACAAGATGAGCATCACAGGTGTAGCCGAAGGTTTCGCCGAACTGGGCTTTAGAATCATTGCCACAGAGGGAACCTACCGTATTTTGCAACGCCACGGCATCCCCTGCCAACAGGTGCTCAAACTCCACGAAGGCAGACCCCACATCGGTGATGCGATCAAAAACGGACAGATTCAATTGATCGTTAATTCCCCCTCCGGTAGCGAAGCCCAGACCGATGGACAACTGATCCGTCGCGCTGCTATGACTTACAAAATTCCCGTAATTACTACCCTAGCGGGAGCTAAAGCCACGATCGCTGCCATTCGCGCCCTCAAGGAAGCCCCCCTTTCTGTCCAATCCCTGCAAGAGTATAGCTCCTCCCAGTCCTGACGCTGAGTTTTTAGGAGAGGGCTGGGGTGAGCAACGTAAGTCCTAGTTTAGTTGATTCCCAATCGATCGGCGAGATGATGCCAGTGATGCCATACCACTACCATCCCGATCGTGTCGAGGCAACAGTATTGTTCTAGGAGTTTGCCCCAGAGGGGATTGCCCTGTTCCGCGCCGTAGTGAATTTCTTGATAGGCTAGGGCGGCTTCCATGCCTTCTTGGATCACCACTTCCCGATCGATGAATTGTTCCCGATCGAGGGCATTGTAGGGATTCTGCAGGGTGCCACCTTCCATCTTGACATACTTTTGCAGCCAAGGGATGGAGTGGAGATAGGGATTAGTTGACCAAATGGCAGGAAAAACTCGTTTCAGAGAAGTGCGCCCCATCATTAGTGGATGGAAATAGTATTTGAGGGTGAGGGCATGGAGGTCAGTAAGGGGGGTAAGCAGTCGTTCTGCTAACCATGCGCTAGTAGCAGAGTCGGGATAGCTAAGGACTTGCATTTGTCGATAAATTTCCTTGAGGATCGTTTGTTCGTGCATGCCCCAGGTGAAGACTGTCCCCTCCTTAGCCAGATGGGTGCTGAGGGTCTGGGCAAATTCCCAGTTAGGAAAGTCGGGACGGAGGGAAAGCCAACTGTGGTGTTGGGGGGTTGCCCCAGGGGAGGTAATAGTATGGCAGCTCCACTGAAAAGCCACGATCGTGTAGGGGGGCAAGCCTTTGAGGGGAGGGACAGCCAGGCGGGCGGTTTCAAAGTCGATGAAGTGGAGGGGATAGGAGCAATTTGTTAAAAAAGGAATGATTTCCGGCGATAGCCATTCTTGGTTTTGGGCGGTGTATTGTAGTTGGATGCGTTGTCGATTGCCATGGAAGTTATCTTCTAGGGCTTCGTTGGGGACATCGAACATACTAGCTTTGTTATTTTCGATTAAATGACGCACGATCGTTTGATTTCCCTTGGTCAGTCTGGTGCCATGATAGAAGTCAAAGATGTGATGTTTAACCTCTGCTAATTCCCCCCAGCATTCTTGAAAACCTTCCTTAAATTCGCAGTTTTTGCAGTGTTTATCGATCGGTACATCGGGCTTGGGCATACCGTTAGAGAGCATTTGCACCAAACCATCTACATCTTCTTTTATCTGGGGCATTATTTCCCTGATTTCTGGCGTAACTTCTTCTAAACGTAAGAAGTCTGTTAGATGTTCTCCATCTTCTAATTCTAAACGAATGCCGCTAAAATGAGATAAGACTTCTTTCGAGTTTTCTGCATAGATGCGGAACTTATGATGGAGATTGTCTACAGGGGCAACAAAATCCCGATCGGGTAACAACATCTGGCATTTGACTAGGGCATGGGGTAGCATCTCTTCTAATACTAAAGTTTGAAACGCTAAAGAAGCAAAGGCTGACATCCATTCACTCTGAATCCGGTCATTCTTTTTATTGCGAAAGGGCTTAAACCCCTTAGTAGAAATATAAATTAGGTTATACTCTTCTGCTTTTTTTTCTAAAATAAAAGGACGGGCAACTTTAGCATTAGCTAGCAAAACTGGTTCCCATAGAGTAACGATCGGTTGTTGTAATAGTTCTAAGGTAAGAGCTAAACCCTGAGTTATATCTCCGCCGCACTTGATAGCAATGGGCTTAAACTCGTAAAAAGCTAAGGCATAGATCATAAAACAAGCATCGGTTAAACATCGATCGTAGGCACTAATCGTATTGTTCATCCGATAGTTATTCTTCTTGTAATAGAGTTTAGTCAGACAAGAGTGGGCAAGTTTGTAGTCAAATTCAGAAAGATAGGGGAATTGCCCTGGCATAAAATCTGCAACGACCGATCGGTTACTATCATACTCCCTTGGTCTTTAATCTGTTGGCGATCTGTTAATATACCTCTGGCAGGAAGAGATAAAGGAGAAAGGTTGATTATTCACAGCACCAATCTATTTGTGACTAAGCGCTAGTCTTGCCCTATGCTGCGATCAGTGTTGGGAGGATGGATCGTTGCGGCTGTTCCTGTCCTAGCCCAATCTGTGCTAATCCCAGTCTCCCGTGTGGAAATTCTCGGTAGTACGGTCTTTCCTGGGGCAGAACTACAGCAAATGGCGGCGGAATTGGTGGGGCAATCGGTCACGATCGGGCAACTCCAGGGCTTAGTCAACCAAATCAACCAAAAGTATCAGTCCCTGGGCTTTATCACTTCCAGGGCAGTCCTCCGTCCCCAAACGATCCGATCGGGGGTAATTTATATCGACATCATCGAGGGCAAGCTAGAAAAAGTTGAGTTGCAAAGACCGCCCAATTCTCTCCAACGCCTCCAGGATAAGTATTTTACCGATCGGTTATCCCTCGATGACAACGCCCCCCTCAACTTCACCACGATCGAGGCGGAACTGCAAAAACTGCGCGCCAATCCCCTAATTGCTGATATTAAGGCTACCCTCAAAGCTGGCTCTGGCGAAGGTTTGAGCATTTTACAGTTGATTGTCACAGAAGCCCCCTCCTTTAGCACCCAGATCGGGATTGACAACTACGGCAACCCCAATACGGGCAGTTTTCGCGCTAGTCTTGCCCTCACCGAGCAGAATTTGACTGGTATCGGCGATCGCTTGGGAGTAAGTTATGCCCGATCGGGACAATCGAACACGATTTCCGGGCTTTACAGCATTCCTGTCAATGCCCAGGGCGGCACTCTAACCCTCCAGGGACTAAGCGGCATCAACCCCATTATTGAAGGGGGATTTAGCTTTAATTTGGCGACAGAATCCCGCCTGCTCGACCTCAGCTATCGCCAACCCCTAGTCCATACTCCCAAGACTGAATTTAGCCTTAGTTTCGCCCTTGCCTCCGAAGAAAGTCGCATTCTCATCGATCAAAATTTGATCCCCGACGGAGCGACCCGATCGACGGTAGTGCGCTTGGGGCAAGAATATGTGAGCAGGGATAGTAGGGGGGGGTGGTTCTTCCGATCGTCTCTGGGGCTGGGTTTAGATGGGCTAGGGGCAACAATCCGTTCTGGGGCACCAGACGGCAAATTTTTTGTTTGGAATGGGCAGGCGGTGCGGTTACAAAGATTGAGCAATGACCAGGAAACGATCGGGCAGTTGCGCCTCAATTGGCAATACGGCGGCGATGCCCTGCCTCCCCTCAACCGGTTTGGGCTAGGGGGAGCACTTTCAGTGAGGGGCTATCGCCAGGGTTTCGCTACAGGAGATAGCGGTATTCAAGGCACGATCGAGGTGGAAGTTCCTATTACCCGCAATGAGCGAGGACAGAGTGTAGTCAAGCTCTACCCCTTTATGGATGCGGGGACAGTGTGGAACCAAAACGGCGACGGCTCTAATCAGACCCTCTGGGGCATAGGAGCGGGCTTGGGCTGGCAAATATCTGGCAAATTTAATCTGCGGTTTGACTATGGCATCCCCTTAATTACTGTAGACAAAAGGGGAAACACCCTGCAAGACCAGGGCATTTATTTTACTATCAATAGCAATTTCTGACAGGACTGACGCTAAGAAAAAATTCCCCTCAATCCCCTCTCCCTTTGGGAGAGGGCTAGGGTGAGGGTGAAGTCAAGGCTAGACAAAGGGTTTAATATTTCCAGAAGTATCGAACTCAGATTGTTAGTCTTTTCTCAGGACTGACGCTAAGAAAAAATTCCCCTCAATCCCCTCTCCCTTTTGGGAGAGGGCTAGGGTGAGCTTCAGAAAAAGCAACGTAAGTCTTGATTTAACATAGACTAATCTGTAGCCTCACCTAAATCATACAGGACTTACGCTGAGTTCCCCTCAATCCCTTCTCCCGTTTCCTGCGCTTAGGAAGAGGGCTGGGTTGAGGATTTCAGAAAGTAACGTAAGTCCTGTAATAAAACAGAGGAGGGCTGAGCCACTCGAAGCCCGACATACCTCGATTATCCCCTAAGTTTTGTAGAGGGGAGAGTTTTCTATTTGTTGGGTTGGGGGGTCATACGCAGATAGGGTTTAATCTCCGTCACGCCCTTGGGGAATTTTTCCAGTGCTTCTGCCGTAGGAATGGAAGGGACAACTACGCAGTCATCTCCATCTTTCCAGTTGACAGGAGTAGCTACTTGATACTTATCTGTGAGTTGGAGGGAGTCAATCACGCGCAAGATTTCATCGAAGTTACGCCCGGTGCTGGGGGGATAGGTAATAGTAAGGCGGAGCTTCTTGTTGGGATCGATCACAAACACCGATCGGACGGTGAGGGAAGGCAGGGAGTTGGGTGAATCATGCCATAGAGGTTAGAAACTTTCCGATCGGCATCTGCCAAAATGGGATAGTTGACCGTGGTTTTTGGGTTTCGTTGATGTCTTGAATCCATCCTTGGTGCGAGTTAGTATCATCCACGCTGAGGGCGATTACCTTGACGTTGCGTTTGTCAAATTCGGGTTTGAGCTTAGCAACTTCCCCCAACTCTGTGGTGCAAACGGGGGTATAGTCAGCAGGATGGGAGAACAATACTGCCCACTTGTCTTCCATCCACTCGTAAAAGTTGATCGTACCCATGGAAGACTCTTGGGTGAAATCGGGAACAGTATCCCCAAGTTGTAAAGTCATAAACACAAATCCTTTAATGTTAATGTACTTTTGAATATACGCTTTAACAGGGCATTCCCCTCTAAATTTAATCTTTGTTTACGATGATTCTAGCTCTAATTTACGGTAGTTTACTGTCCTTTGTTTTTTCGGGTTTAGTTTTGGCAAATCCTGTCCTATTGCCGACTAAGGATTGGGAGTTGTCTTTAATTGAATCCCAGTTGCAAGACGAAAGTTTGTTAAACGATCGACCGCAACTGATAAATGCCATCGATCACAGTCTATCATTTTTAGCTAAACCTTCTTCCCAGAAGTTCTATCCTATCGGTGATATTAGCCACGATCGGATGGTAAGAAGTTTAACTCGGTTTCGGCAGTTATTAGTGACGGCAAAAACGACGGCGGAGTTTAAGCAAAAGGTGTTACAGGAGTTTGTCTTTTATCAATCGATCGGGCATGATCAACAGGGGAACGTCTTGTTTACTGGCTATTATGAACCGGTATTTCAGGCGAGTAGGATCAAAACCGATCGGTTTCGTTATCCCCTTTACCGACTGCCCCAGGATTTATCCCAATGGCAAAAACCCCATCCGACGCGAAAAGAGTTGGAAACAACTAAGAAGCTCAAGGGCTTAGAATTAGTCTGGTTAGCAGACCCGATGGAAGCCTTTTTAGTGCATATCCAGGGTTCGGCAAGGTTAAGACTACCTGACAATAAAATCATGACCGTTGGTTATGCGGGAAAGACCGATCGGGTCTATACTTCCATTGGTAAAGAATTGGTCAAAGACGGCAAACTTAAACTAGAAGAAGTGACTCTGCCCGTCGTTTTAGATTATTTTCAAAAACATCCCCAAGAGTTATTCACCTATCTTTATCGCAATGAGAGCTTCGTCTTTTTTAAGGAAACAGAAGGCAGACCGGCAACGGGCAGTATTGGCGTGCCGGTCACAGCGGGGCGCACGATCGCTACTGATAAAAGTTTGATGCCCCCTGGCGGAATTGCCCTAATTACTACTAGCTTGCCTTTTTTCCCCATGGCAGCAAGGTGCCCCAGTATCGATCGGTGGGACGGTTTGTGTTAGATCAAGATACGGGCAGTGCCATTAAGGGGGCGGGCAGGGTAGATATTTTTATGGGAACAGGACAGGCTGCCCAAGACCAGGCAGGCTTGATCAAATCCAGCGGCAGGCTCTACTACCTCCTCTTGAAAGAATCAGACTGACGCTGAGGAAAAATTCCTAAGCTTGTCGAAGGGGGGAGAAGGAAGTAGATCAATTTTTTCTAGTACCCCCTCCCTTTTTGGGAGAGGGTTTCAGAAAAAGTAACGTCAGTTCTGAGAATAATTAGCTCTACTTTGCCTCAGCACTGCTAAAAAGTAATTGTAATTTTGCTAAAGTAAACAAACTCGATCGGATCACAATATTATGGCGACTTTTTTGCTTGAAGTGGGAACGGAGGAATTACCAGCTAGTTTTGTGGCAGATGCCCTAGAGCAATGGCAGACTAAAATTCCCCTCAGTTTGCAGGAGCACAATTTAACTTACAAAAACTTGGCGGTCTATGGTACTCCCCGTCGTCTCGCTTTAGTAATAACTGATCTGCCATCTTGTCAACCAGACCAGGTACTAGAAATTAAGGGGCCTGCTGTAGCTAGTGCCTATGCCAATGGTGAGCCGACTAAGGCATTGTTAGGTTTTGTCCGATCGAAGGGAATTGACTTAGCTGATCTGTTTACCCAGGTGACGGATAAGGGGGAGTTTGTGTTTGGGCGGCAGCGTATTTTAGGGAAACCTACGCCGGAAATTTTACCCAGTTTGGCTGAAACCTGGATTACTAAATTAGAAGGGAAACGGCTGATGCGCTGGGCAGATGGGGACTTCAAGTTTCCCCGTCCTATTCGTTGGCTGGTTTGTTTGCTGGATGACCAAGTTTTGCCCCTGCAATTAGAAAGTATTAAATCCGATCGCTTTACCTACGGTCATCGTATCCTTTCTAAGGGTAGAATTTGTCTTAACACAGCAACAGAATATACAGAACGCCTGCGGGAAAACGGGGTATTAGTAGATGGCAGAGAACGCCGCCGGCAGATTGAAACTCAACTATCCCAGCTAGGAGAATTGATTGGCGGCTCTGTGGAAATTCCCCCGGATTTGTTAGACGAAGTAGTAAATTTAGTCGAGTTTCCCACCGCGATCGTGGGGGAGTTTGAGACTGCATTTTTGGCTTTACCCCCCCAAGTAATTACCACAGAAATGATTAGCCATCAGCGTTACTTCCCCCTCTGGCAGAGAGAAAATCTCGATCGGTTGTTGCCCTTTTTTATTACCATTTCAAACGGCGATCCCACTAAGTCTAAGGTGATCGCCCAGGGGAATGGCAGGGTGATCCGCGCCCGTCTAGCTGATGGAAAATTTTTCTATGACACCGATCGGAAGGTGCCCCTAGAGAGTTATTTGCCCCAGTTAGCCAAGGTCACTTTCCAAGAACAGTTGGGGTCTGTCGCCCAAAAGGTCGATCGGTTGCGCCAAATTATTAAAATCGTCTGTGCCGCTATCCCTAACATCTCCCCTGACCTAGAGACCACCGATCGGGCTGCCCTCCTGTGCAAAGCCGACCTTGTCACCCAGATGGTGAAGGAATTCCCCGAACTCCAGGGCATCATGGGAGCTGACTACGCCCTCCACAGCGGTGAACACCCCGCCGTTGCCCAAGCCATCAGGGAACATTATTTACCCAGGGGCGCAGGGGACGAACTGCCCCAATCGACATCGGGACAAGTCCTTGCCATCGCCGATCGGTTGGACACCTTAGTGGGCATCTTTGGCTTGGGTATTATTCCCACTGGCTCCTCCGACCCCTTTGCTTTGCGGCGAGCAGCCCAGGGCATCGTGCAAATTTGCTGGCACGCCAACCTCCACCTCCACTTGCCCCAAGCATTACAGCAGACGATCGCAGTTTATGAAAACCTGCCCAAAAACGCTACGGAAATTTACGACAATTTAATGCAATGGTTTCAACAACGGTGCGAAAATCTCCTCAAAGAAGAAATTGACTACGACTTGGTAGATAGCGTCCTGGGTACAGCAGACCGCGACTATACGGAGTGGAGCCTAAGCAATCTCGCTGAAATTAAACACCGCGCCCAGTTCCTGCAACGATCGCGGGATAACCACACCCTCAGCCCCATCTACGAAGTAGTCAATCGGGCATCCCGGCTCGCCCAGCAGGGAGTTCATGACCTCAAGGCGATCGAGCCGAGCCTCTTCCAAGAAGCCGTAGAATACGATCTTTACCAAGCCCTGCACCAATTGCCCCCCCGCCCCCAGGACTACAATACCCTAGTTACCGCCATTGCCACCGTCGCCCCTGTCCTCGCCGCCTTTTTTGACGGCGTGATGGTCATGACCGAAGACCCCAGGATTCGCCAAAATCGGTTGACCATGCTGGGGTACATCCGCAACTACAGCCGTCAGTTGGCAGATTTTAGTGCCATTCGCGCCTAAGTTTTAGGGTATGCTAGATAATACTCCTTGCGGGAGTTGATTTTGATCACCAATGCCCAGGGGCACGATCACTGACGGACTAAACTGGGGAGAACTATAGTTACATTGCTGGAAATTTTAGGAGAAAAGTTATGCGATTGTTAAGTTTAGGCTTAGTGATGGTCACGATCGGGGGATTGAGTGTACAGGCAGAAAATGTCACCACTTTTCATTGCATTTCTACTAAAGTGCAAAGCCTCGGCACTAGCAGCAAGGAGGAAACAGTCTATGCTACCGTTGCTCGGCGGGGTACTCGGCAGACTAACCCTATGATTTTATGGCGTTCCAACCTGGGCAAATTCACGCCCCAGGAACGGTGCAAAGTAGTCAGCGATCGGTTAACAGAAGTGGTAGCTAAAAATGACGGCAAACTCAGCAACCTCTATCTCACCTACGGTAGAGTCGATAACGAACCCGTGATCTGCCATGTAGCCGATAAAAATTCTGCCTGCAACCGCCGCAACCTCCTGTTTACCCTCCGTCCCCAAGACAAGGGCAACGAGAAAAAAATCCTAGAGCAGATGGTCAGCTTTAGCGTCACTGGTACCGGCAGCGCCGTGCAACAGAGCGGGGAGCAGTTCTATGCCGCCTTTGGCGAAGAAGCTGAAAAAATGTTTGCAACCGCTGGTGCCACTTCCGGCATCTAAACCTATGAAAGCGTTTACTCTCTTCTTTCTACTCACCGCGATCGGTGCGGAAGTGTTGGGGCAGACCACCCCCTCCCTAAGTACCACGTTTAATTGCATCCGATCGGGGGACAACTTTGCCACGGTTGCCCGTCGCGGCAAGCGCACCACCCAGCCCATGATCCTGTGGGAAACCAAGCTAGGGTTGTGGGATGCCTGGGAGCGCTGTCGGGTTGTCAGTCAGCGTCTCAGCGATGCTGTGGCAGAAAGCGGGGGGAGCTTTAGTAATTTGTTTCTCACCTATGGCAGTGTCAACAACCAATCAGTCATCTGCTATGTCAACTCCCTAGAGGGTGCCTGCAATAGCAAGAATTTGCTTTTTACCCTTAAACCCAGCGATCGGGGGCGAGAGCAGGAAGTTTTAGCAAAACTGGTCAATTTTGGCGTGAAAGGCAGTGGTAGCCCCATTCAGCAGAGCGCCAGCCAGTCCTATGCCCCCATAGGAGAAGCGATCGAGGCAGAATTATCACCAATGAGGTAAAGGTAAGTATGGATAAACTGCTGGCATTGATAGCTATACTAACTTTGGCGGGGCAACTCTCAGCCCAAGACCCTGTCAAACCCCGTTCTAAGCCAAGCTCTGACGTTACCGTATTTGAATGCGTCCCCTTCAATGGCAACTATGCCACCATTGCCAGGCGGGGCGATCGGGTCACTCCCCCCATGATCGAGTGGACTTCCACCATAGGGACTGAATGGACACCCCAGCGCCGTTGTCAGGAAGTAAGCCAACGTCTCACCAAAGCTGTGGCTGCCACCGGTGGCAAATTACGCAACCTGCAGTTGACCTACGGCTCCGTCAAGGGACAAAGGGTAATCTGCTATATCGACGCGGGCAGTAAAGTCAACGCCTGCAACGCCAACAACCTCTTGTTTACCCTGAGAAAAGAAGACCTGGGCAAAGAAAGGGAGATATTACAAACGATCGTGCAGTTTAGCCTCACTGGCACGGGGAACCGCGTCCAACAAAGCGCGGGGCAAGACTATGCCCTCCTGGGGGATGTCGTAGAAGATATCCTCAGCCAGGAAACTGCTAAAGGAATTTAAGGCAGGAATGAAGACCAAGGGAGCAATTCTAGGTTTGACAGTATTGTTGCTTAGTGCTCCCGTCATTTATTTGGTTTTCACTAATAACTTAATTTTTCAGTTTCAAGAGAAGCCCCTTTCTAGGGAAGAGGCACGGAGACTGTCCCAAGCAATTACAGTCAGGCTTTTGGGAGAATCAGGGGCAGGTTCGGGGGTACTAATTGCCTTTGATGGCAGTAGTTATACAGCCCTCACCAACAGACATGTCCTGGAACTAATGGGGAATGAATTTCAGGTGCTAACCGCCGATGGCATGCTGCACAAGGGCAAGAAATTACTGGAAAATCGTTTCCAGGGGCTGGATTTGGCATTAGTCAGCTTTACTGCGCCCCGTAAGTATACTGTCGCCCCGATCGCCACCAACATAAAAAAGATAAAACCCCAAGCTAAGCTCTATGCCGCCGGCTTTCCCAACTATCGCGCCGTGACCCCCGATCGGTTGGAAGACACCCGATCGTGGGGAATCCGCGCCTTTCACTTCACCCAGGGGAATTTTGTCATGCGTCTCAAAGACAAATCCCTAGAGGGGGGCTATCAACTGGGCTACTCCAACGAAGTAGAGCAGGGCATGAGTGGAGGACCCGTGTTAGATGCCTACGGCAGAATCGTAGGAGTTAACGGCAGATTAAAGTATCCCATTCAAGGCATAGATGCTTTTCCCTTCACCGACGGCACTAAACCGACCAAAGAAGAGTATGAAGTGATGGAAAGTCTGAGTTGGGCAGTGCCAATTCCAGATTTTTTGGTGTCCAGAGGAATTGAACAGTAAGAAATTTCCTATCGATCACCTCAATCTCTAGCGGGGAGAAGGGAAGTAGATCAATTTTTTGGGCAGGGTTTCCGAAAAAGCAATATAAGTCCTATCCTGAAAGATGATAACAATGGTCTACACTTGAGCAAGATATTAAATGAATGATCATGAATTCGTAGCTATCGATCGGCACGATCGAGAATTGTTAGCCCATGTCCATCCCCCCGATTGGGTTAATCCCACTCCGGCGGCGCTCTATGATGTGGTGGTGATTGGGGCGGGTACAGCAGGTTTAGTAACGGCGGCAGGAATTGCCGGTTTGGGGTTGGGCTTGAAAGTGGCATTAGTGGAAAAACATTTAATGGGAGGGGACTGTCTCAATGGCGGTTGTGTCCCTTCCAAGAGTTTAATCCGATCGGCAACGATCGCGAGGGCGGTAAGAACATCCCAGGAATTTGGCATCGTCGTCCCGGAATTTAGGATCGATTTCCCCGCAGTGATGACGCGGCTACGTCAAATCCGAGCGGGTATTAGTCCCCATGATTCTGCCTCCAGGTTGACCAATTTAGGAGTAGATGTCTTTTTTGGCAAGGCTACTTTTACCGATCGGGATTGTGTACAGGTGCATGGGGCAATTTTAAGAGGCAAACGATTAGTGATTGCCACGGGAGCAAGGGCTAATATCCCTGATATTGCCGGATTAAAAGAGAGTGATTATTTAACGAATGAGACGATATTTAATTTAACAGAACTGCCTGTCAGGTTAGCCATTATTGGCGGCGGTCCGATCGGTTGCGAGATGGCGCAGGCATTTGCGCGTTTGGGTTCTCAAGTATTTGTCTTCCATAAAAAAGACCGTTTACTCGATCGAGAAGAGGAAGCAGTTAGTCAGGTTTTATCTGCACAATTCAAGTCAGAAGGTATCAATCTCTTCTTTCAAACCCAGATAGACAAGATCGAATTGAAAGATAAAACTAAAGTCATTCATTTTTCTTGTCAGGGGAACAACCAGAGTCTCGTTGTCGAGCAAATCCTGATTGCCACCGGTCGTTGTCCCAATTTAGAAGGGCTGAACCTCGATCGGGCGGGGGTAGCCTATAACGATCGGGGTATTGTTGTCAACGACTATTTGCAGACTAGCAATCCTAAAATCTATGCCTGTGGGGATGTCTGTCTGGATTGGAAATTTACCCACGCTGCCGATAATGCTGCCCGCATTGTGATTAAGAATATGCTTTTTTCTCCCTTGGGCTTGGGGCGGAGCCGTTTGAGTAGTCTGGTCATGCCCTGGGTAACTTTTACTGATCCTGAAGTGGCTCATGTAGGGATTACTGGCAAAGGTCAGTGTATTTCTATCCCCCTCGATCGGGTCGATCGGGCAATCACTGATAGTCATACGCCAGGTTTTATACAAATTTGGTATGACCACCCCAGGGATCGCATTTTAGGAGCTACGATCGTTGCCCCCCACGCCGGCGAGATGATCAGTGAAATCACCCTGGCGATCGGTGCCAAATTGGGGCTAAATACCCTAGCCACAGTCATTCATGCCTATCCCACCCTAGCCGATGGCATCAAAAAAGCCGCCGACAGCTACCGGCGCACCCTCCTCACCCCCCGCAGTCAGGCATTACTCCGTCTTCTGGCAAAGTTAACAGGACTTACTTAAAGCCCTCACCCTTTCCATCCGCTCCCTGACTGGCAAACTAAAATATGATCTAACAAGATTTACGCTCAGCCCTCAATGCTTTTTCCCACAGAGAAGGGAAGTACCCCTCCCTCTTGGTGTGAGGGTTTCAGAAAAAGCAACGTAAGATGTTAGAATCAATCTAAGTAGACAAAGTATAATTCTGACTTCGATCGAGTTAACGCCACATATTTAAGGTGCATTTCTTGTTCTTTTTCCCAATCTTTTTGACCTTCTCTAATCAAAGGAATTTCATTAGGAGCAATAATAAAAACCCGATCGGCTTCTAGTCCTTTCGCCTTGTGAACAGTACATAAAGTAACAGAAGTAGCATTACTTTGGAAACTATCTTCGATTTCAGTAATAAGTTCATCTATACTGGTGCTTCCACCCTTAAGAAAGATGCTCTCGATCGAGTTAATTTGATCATTAAGATACTCAATTTGTCTTTTAGAATAGCTACTCTGCTTAATTTGTTCTGCTCTATCTTGTCGGTAAATTCGTAGGTATTTAAGAAAAAAGTTAAAGTTAAAACCTGGTATTTTTGCCACTCTTTTAACAATATCGATTAAATCCTGTTTGATTTCACTGCCCTTTAATACTGCTTGTATGCCTTCTTGATTTAATAGTAAGTAGGTATTGACTAGAGGTGCAGTTCTTCTGCCAATAACTAGAGTTTTTCCTCCGTCTACCACCTGCAATAGATCATAAAATGTAGAACGGTCGATCTTTGCCACAACTCCCTCTGGCGCATTCTCCCGTGCTTCTATTTGAGGGACAATCTCTTGGGCTAGTTTAATATGGCTGACAGGACAACGATAGCATATTGATAATGGCAGTTCTGTTGCATTTACCCTTGCTTTAATTTTTTCGACGCTGTCACAGTCTGCTCCAGAAAAACCGTAAATCGATTGGAAAGGATCACCAACAAATAAAATGCGTCCCCGATCGGAAAGACACCTTAAAATTAACTCTAACTGACAAGTACTCAAATCTTGACACTCATCAACAAACATCCAATCGTAGGCATTAGCAGGTAAGTTAAGGACATTACCAAGCCAAATCATATCAGTAAAGTCTACTTTCTTTTGTTCTTTTGCTACTTGAATTCCTTTCGTTAAGCATTCTGCTAGGTAAGGAAAAGCTTTATTAAAAAAAGTCGTATCTAGGTTGTAATGTTCTGCTACTAGCTCCATCGCTTCTGAGTCATTCGGATCAGTCAATGTATAACGGGCATAGTCAATCAGTTGCTCTAGTAATAGTTTCTCTTCTGGTTTTAGTTGCGGACATGTTTGATTAACGATCGTTTTATATTTCTTCTCGTCTGTTTTTATCTCCTTGAGATAATTTTTAACAATATTTAATCCCAGAGAATGGATAGTTCTCGCTTCCATTAGGTTATTTAGTTTTTTCTTTAGTTCATCTGCAATACTTTTGTTAAAAGCAACAAATAGGGCATTCCTGGTAGGTAGAAGTTTAGCGGCTTCGATTAGAGTCGTACTTTTACCAGAACCAGCCACAGCATTGACTAAACCATTGCCGCTGCCATTTTGGATAAACTCAAAGATGCGTGTTTGATAGGAAGAAGGTGTAAACTTCTTGCCTTTTTCAGGTTCTGCCAAAGGTTGAGCATTATCTAACTTAAATAAGTTTTTGGGAAGATAGTTTATTCTTTCGTTGCGGGCAATCATCTTTTGGGCTTCTTGCTCAGTCCATTGAGGTTGAATCTCTATATCTGGTATGTCACTAAATTGGTCTAATAAAGAAATGTCGGGAATGATCTGAGTAACGCTCTTGGCAATAACCTTACAGCAACTGTCTGGTTGTTCGACAATTTGTCTTTCGCTGAAACGAATGACGAACCAGCCTTTTTCTAAAAAAAACGATCCCGATCGTTGTCTTTACCTTGGTAGTGTTTAGGTTTGCAGTTCCCTGTGAGGGGAGTATAGGGTTCATCAATTTCAACATCAATGTACAATCTAAACTCAGGTAGAGTGAAAACAAAGTCGGGGTAAAAGGGACGATCGCTGTTTTCATTGGGTAGACAACGATCGATACAGATGTTCTGACCAAAATACTTAACTAGATAATTATGATAAAAGTATCGCTCTGACAAGCCAATCTTGTAGTTTTCCCCCGGCTCTGGTAAAACTGTCTGCGCGAGAACCATCAGAGATGCCTGCTTCTGTAACTCCGATCGGTCTAGCTTTTCTAGACGTTTTTGTCTTTCCTTAAATTTTTGATATTCTGACTGATAAAAAGCTAAGTCATTCTCATACTTATCTTTCAACTTTTTTAAGCGGCTATTTTGTTTTTGAAAGTCGTTGTAATCCCTAAAGACCAAAGGAAGAGAGAAAATACTGATAGCAATACCGACGGGTAAAAGCCAGTCGTACTTCTTTTGCAGAAAAATGCCAGCAGTTATGGTAATTATGACTAATGAAACTAAAAAAATAGTGGGTAACTGAAAGGGTAAATTCTGTCTGATAGGTCTTTGTGGCTTTGGTAGTGTAAATTCTAATTTTTCTGGGTTCTGGATTGCCTGATACCACCGATCGGGACAGAGCAAGATGGGATACTGGTGATTTGTTTTGGGAGAAAACATAGATTAGCCTAGTAGTGATGACCAGATTTACGATAGTGAATCGCCGTTAAACTATTCTCTTGTAATACTTTACCATTAGTTGCCGTAGCATAGACCAACCAATGATCGTTACATTCCATCCTTTGACTAACCTGACATTCGATATAAGCTAAACTGTCTGTCAAAATCACCCCCCCGTTTTCAGAGGGAGTAGTAGCAAGGTCGGTAAAACGATCTTCCCCTGGCGCAAATTGTTTGAAGAAATGTCGTTCTAATTTCTTCCCTTGTTCTAAAATGTTTAATACAAAATAATCTCCTTCTTGTAAATAAGTCTCGATCGCTCTGTCTTTTGCCACAGCAACAGTTATTCCCGGCGGAGAAAAGGATGCTTGGGATACCCAAGAAGCTAGCATTGCCGTTCTTACATCTTCTTTTTGCGTTGTCACAACACAAAGAGAGCCGATTATTCTGCCTACGGCTTGCTCGATCGAAGTAGCAAAACCCGATCGGGATTTGATCTTTTTTACTTCTTTTAGTTGCTGTGCAAAGTCAGTACCGGTCTCTTCACAAAACTGCAAAGTGGCAACAGTAGGGGTAAATTTAACGCGAATAGGCTCAAAAGCTAGCGTATAGCCTCCATCTCGCAATTTTTGCGCAATAATGTCGACAGCTTCTCCACTCCAGCCGTAGGAACCAAATACCCCAACGGGCATGCTTTTGGGAGCGCAGGCAAGGACTATACCCAAGGCGGTTTGTACTTGAGTAGGTAGATGTCCTGCCAACGTAGGTGAGCCAATCAAAAAACCAGCAGATTTTTCGATAATTTGGCGAATTTCTCCAGGTTCTGCTGACTCGCAATTGATTAACTCTACTCCTACTCCTACTTTTTGAATCCCTCTGGCAATGGCATGGGCAAGGGTAGCTGTATTACCGTAGGCAGAGGCATAAATCATAGCGACAATAATGTTTTTCTGTTGTTGAGTCTGTGACCATTCACTGTAACTATGGATTAACTCATGGAGACCATAACGCAACATCAAACCATGACCAGGGGCATAAAATTTTGCCGGATATTGTTGCAACCGATCGATTATTGTTAGTAACTGCCTGCTTTGTTGGGAGAGGACGCAGTCAAAATAGTAGCGCCGATCGGGGAGATGGGCTAGATGTCCTTCATCAAAAATTTGATCAGTACAAATATGGGCGCTAAATAGTTTATCAGTATAGAGAATTTGCGTCTTCCGATCGTAGGTACACATACTATCGGGGAAGCGGGGAATGGGGGTAGGAATAAATTGCAGTTCGTGACCATTTCCCAAATCCAGGGATTCGTCTCCCCTGGCTATAACTGTTTTTAATGGGATTTCTGATAGAGTGGCACTATACTTTTGTTCTAGTAGAAGTTGCAAATTCTTAATAGCAGGATTAGAACCAATAAATGTAATTTGGGGAGCTAATTTAAGGAGAGCATGGAGAGTTTCTACGCGATTAGAATTAACATGACCTAAAATTACATAGTCAAGGCGTGCTAAATCCAGGCGGGATTGTAGTTCATTTAGAAATATTTCTGTAAAGGTTGCGCCAGGGGGGTCAAACAGTGCCACCCGATCGGATTGAATTAGATAGCTGTTTGCTGTCGTGCCTTTTTCTCTGGCGTATTCAATTTCAAAGCGGAGCCGATTCCAACTGCGTCCCCTCAAAACTAGGGTATTTTCCCCGATCGGGGCGACCTGTACATCCCTTGATTTCCCTGCCATTGCGGTTGCCATTTTTTGTAATTATAGTATATTTGTCACCTGCTCAACTCCTCCCCTAACTCAATTTCGCTATTTTAGTTGTTTTGGCAAAGGATAGAATACAATTTATGATCAGTCTTATGGGACTGATTAACAATTTACAATTGTATTTGGAGTAAATAAAGTGATGGATTTCTTTAGACAAAAAATAGCTCCCCTTATCATTTTTTCTCTGTTTCTTTTTACTTTAGTGGTAGTAACCTCCCGATCGTTTTTACCCAGCGATCTACTTTTACCTGCCATGAATTGATTTGGGCGGCTAAACTATTGATCTGGGTTAGGTTAACAAAAAGTGGCAAACGATCGTATTGAAACTGATTCTATGGGCACCCGATCGATCGGGGCAGAGGTTTATTATGGCATTCAGACTGTCCGCGCGCTGGAAAACTTCCCTATCAGTGGCATCAGACCAGCGCCTATTTATATAGAGTCCTGTATTTGGATTAAAAAGGCGGCAGCAAGGGTAAATGGTCAACTGGGTTGTTTATCTCAGGAATTGACAGAAACGATCGATCGGGTCTGTGATGAAATTTTGGCAGGAAAGTTACAAGACCAATTTGTAGTAGATGTCTATCAGGCGGGGGCAGGTACTTCCCACCATATGAATGTGAACGAAGTGATTGCCAATCGCGCCCTGGAATTATTGGGAGAATGCAAGGGGCGCTATGACAAAGTTAGTCCTAATGATCATGTCAACTACGGTCAATCGACTAATGATGTGATTCCCTCTGCTATTCGTTTGGGAGCGTTGATCAGTCTCGATCGTTTTCTTTTTCCTGGTCTTACTTCTGTCATTACTATATTAAAAGACAAAGGCAAAGAGTTGGAAACCATTGTGAAGTCGGGGCGTACCCACCTACAAGATGCTGTGCCGGTGCGCTTAGGGGATGAGTTTACTGCCTACAGTGTGATTATGGCCAAACATCACGATCGGATTAAACAGAGTGCAGCAGATTTGCTGGAGTTGGGTTTGGGCGGCAGTGCGGCGGGGACGGGCTTAAACAACCATCCCCAATATCCGGTTTTGGTGGCGGCAGAACTAGGAAGGTTGACGGGTTTTAACTTCCGATCGGCGACTAACCTGATGGCGGCGATGCAGAGTATGGCACCCTTTGTCAGTCTTTCGGGGGCATTGCGCAACTTAGCACAGGATGTAAACAAAATGGCAAACGACTTAAGACTGTTAGATTCAGGACCAAAGACGGGACTAAAAGAGATTCAACTGCCGCCTGTACAACCAGGGTCTTCCATTATGCCAGGCAAGTATAACCCCGTTATTGCCGAAATGACTAACATGGTTTGTTATCAGGTCATGGGTCTGGATAGCGCTATTTTACTGGCTGCCCAGGCGGGACAACTAGAATTGAACGTGATGATGCCTCTGATTGCCTACAACTTACTCCACATTATTCAGATTTTAGGCAACTGTCTGCAGGTTTTAGCCGATCGTTGTCTTGCGGGCATAGAAGCAAAAGCCGATCGTTGTCTTGCCTATGCCGAGGGCACTCTGGCTTTAGTTACAGCCCTAAATCCCATTTTGGGTTATTTACAGTGTGCGGAAATTGCTAAGACATCCCTAGAAACGGGCAAATCTTTCCGTGAGATTCTCCTAGAAAGACAGTTAATGACCGTTGATCAAATAGAAGCAGTATTAGACTTGGCGAAACTCAGCCGTCCCCATGACTAACCTGCATTCAACTCTGTTTTTCTGTCTTATTACGCTGAGGAAAAACCTTCTCCCCCAGGGAAGGAGATCAGTTTTTTCTAGTCCTGACATTCTTTACTTTCAGTTTTTAAGTGCTGATACCAAGAGCGGCAATTTGTGCCTTAGCCTTTTGCAAAGATTCCTGCCACTCCCGATCGGGTTCACTATCTGCCACGATGCCTGCTCCTACTTGCCCCCAGACCTGATGGTGGTATTTGAGTAGGGTACGGATCAAGATATTGAGATCGAGGTTGCCCCGCCGATCGAGGTAGCCGCAGGAACCATAAAATAAGCTCCGCCGTTCCGGTTCCAGGGTTTCGATAATTTCCATCGCTCTTACTTTGGGACAACCGGTAATTGTGCCCCCAGGAAATAGGGCTTTGACTACTTCTACCCAGGAGCGATCGGGGGGGACTTCGCCCCGCACATTACTGACTAGGTGCACTACATGGCTATAGGATTCCTGGGTTAATAATTCGTTGACTTCTACACTGCCCCAGCGACAAACTTTACCTAGATCGTTGCGCTCTAGGTCTACTAACATAATGTGCTCGGCAATGTCTTTAGGGGAGTTGAGTAAGGCTTGGGCATCGGCTGGGCGGTCGGGGGTTTTGGCATAGGTGCCGGCGATCGGGCGGGTTTCGGCAGTAGTACCCTTTAATTTGAGCAAACGTTCGGGGGAACAACTGATCATTTCGCCCCAGGGAGTGCGCCAGTAGGCGGCAAAGGGGGAAGGATTGAGTTGATGTAACTGACGGTAAAGTTGCCAACCGGAGGGGGGGTAGTAAGTAGTAAACCGGATGGACAGATTGGCTTGAAAAATATCTCCCCGTTGAATGTGTTCTTGGGCTTGGCGCACCATCGCACAATATTCTTCCCGATCGGGGGTAAATTCCAGTCGGGGGGAACGAAAAGGCTCTAGTTCTAGTTTGTCGGAGTATTTGATAGCTGCAATTAGCTCAGGGAGTTCTGCTGGATTGCTAGTTGCCAGCCATAATTCTTGAGTTTGATGATCGATCACCGCAAACTGGCGGGG
>PHFO01000024.1 GCA_002861535.1 Cyanobacteria bacterium M5B4
GGCAACAAAGCCATTTTGTGACAGCAAGCGATAGAATAAGCTACTGTAGCGATCGCAGTACGCATGGCAAGTCCCCTGTTCTGGGAGCTAGACTTTTATTCCCGCCCCGTCCTAGATGAAAACGATAAATATGGGAGTTGTTGATCTGTAACCCCGATCGGTCTTTTTGTCATGTCAAACAATGTCCTAGCGATCAAGTCAATTCCGGCTGGTTAGCCACGGAACTAGCAAACTTAACCAGTACCACAGGAGTTACCCCCCTTAAAATCAGATTTTTTCGCAATAGCATGGCGAATATCATCAGTAGGGGGTGCAAACAGGCAGGTTTAGTCGCCCAATCCTCCCGCCGTTTGTTTGCCTTGGAAGCCTGGCTGCGGCAGCGCATGGCAGAAGTCTATCCCCAGTATCCCAAATTCCAAGCTCCCGAACCTACTCCCCTCCCCCTCACCCCCCCCCGCGCAGCTTGTGCCCCAGCCCCTACCCGATGCCCTCACCGCCGATCGGTGGCAGCCCCTCACTCTCCCTGCCCAGGAGTTAGACAACGCCGCAGAGTGGGAATTAGACTTTGGGGAGCTTTTTCCTGTGAATTTAGCCCCAGACACGCCAATTCCAGGAATTATGATGAACTCCGTGCGGGCAGTAGCAATTTCTGCCTGGATGTCGGGAGTTGACCCCCTCTTTTTGCGCTTTTATCCCACGATCGAGGGGATGCAGTTGCGTCTCGATGCCGGTGCTGATAGCAGTTGGATAGTCGGGGATGTCCCAGACCAGACCCTAGCCCAGGAGTTTGAAACAGCAAAACAAAAGGCAGAGGGTATCCACTTTTTAGCGCTACAGAGTGATGCCGCCTCCGATCGGCTGGCAGGCTTTTGGCTTTTGAAACAGGTGTGAACATTCTATGACCGAATCTTTAGCTCTGCTGAAAGCGGAAGACCTATCGAAGCGCTTTGGCGGTGTACAAGCAGTTTACCAAGCCAGAATCGAAGTGCTGCCAGGCAGTATCACCGGTTTAATTGGTCCCAATGGGGCGGGCAAAACTACCTTTTTTAATCTACTGTGTAATTTTATCAACCCCGATCGGGGCAAGATTTATTTTGATGGCTACCCGATCGAGAAACTGCCCCCCCATCAAATCGCCAATCGGGGCATGGTGCGCACATTCCAGGTACCGAGGGTCTTGTCTCGTTTAACCGTGCTAGAAAATATGCTCCTCGCCCAACCCCAGCAAACAGGGGAAAAGTTTTGGAATGTATGGTTCCAGGCAGATAAAATTGCCCAAGAAGAACGGCAATTCAAAGAATCAGCCCGCGCAATTCTGGCATCCGTCGGTTTAGAAACTATGACCGATCGTTATGCTGGCAGTCTTTCGGGGGGACAACGCAAACTCCTAGAGCTTGCCCGCACCCTAATGACCAAGCCCAAGTTGATTTTGTTAGATGAACCGGCGGCGGGGGTCAATCCTGCCCTAATGGAAAGTATATGTAATTACATTCAAGGGTGGAATAGGGAAGGTATTACCTTTTTAATCATTGAACACAATATGGATGTCATTATGTCTTTGTGTAGCCATATTTGGGTGTTAGCTAATGGACAAAACTTGGTAGACGGTAAACCTGAAGAGATCATGAAAAACGATCGGGTGTTAGAGGCTTATTTAGGTAAAGATGATTAAAACACAAGAAGACGAAGATAAAATCAAGCAAAAGAAATATCGTCTACACTAAGAAGTCATTTTTTATTTTATTCCCGATCGACAGACCGAAAGACAAAGACTTATGTGTTATATTAAAGTTCAATGATTTAATCATTCTAGCATAACAAGTTGATGAACACTTTCTTTAATAACAATGCAGAATTATACAACTCACCCCAGTATTAGCTAGGCAATGGTTTAAGAGCATGAAAATCGCAGTAGTTTTGGGGACAAGACCGGAAGCAATCAAATTAGCAACTATTATTCGGGCGTTAAGAAACCGATCGGATTGGCAGACCCTTGTAGTTTTAACAGGACAGCACCAAGAAATGGTAGCCCAGGTGATGGATTTATTTGCCATTACTCCCGATCGGAACCTGCACATCATGCAACCGCGCCAGACCCTGACCCAGATTACCTGCGGCAGTCTGACAGGATTAGAGCCAGTGCTACAGGAATTTGCCCCCCATATTTTATTAGTCCAGGGAGATACTACGACTGCCTTTGCCAGTGCTCTAGCTGCCTTCTATCAACAAATACCGATCGGTCATGTCGAAGCGGGGCTACGCACCGATCATCTCTTTAGCCCTTACCCCGAAGAAGCCAATCGCCGGTTAATCAGCCAAATCGCCCAGTTCCATTTTGCCCCTACCCAACAAGCCGTAGCCAATCTCCACCGATCGGGGGTAACAGGAGCCATCCATCTAACGGGTAACACCGTAATTGATGCCCTACTCCATGTGGCAAACCTGGATTTAGTACCGCCCCAGGCAGACCTATTTCAGCAATACCGCGTTATTTTAGCTACAGTGCATCGCCGCGAGAACTGGGGCGCTCCCCTAGAGCAAATTGCCAGAGCCTTTCTAGCAATTTTAGACCGCTTCCCCGATGTAGCGTTGTTATTGCCCCTCCATCTCAATCCCGCCGTGCGTCAACCTTTACAGACTTTGTTGGCTAGTCATCCCCGCATTAGGTTATGTGAACCCCTCGACTACAGTGCCCTCGTCAGTGCCCTCAAACATTGCTATTTAGTCATGACTGATTCCGGCGGCTTGCAGGAAGAAGCTCCTAGTTTAGGTAAGCCCGTTTTGGTTTTACGGGATACCACAGAAAGACCAGAAGCGATCGCGGCGGGTTCAGCGAAACTGGTCGGGACTGACTATAACAGCATAGTAGAGCAGGGCAGCGCATTATTGCGCCATAGAGAGCTTTATGAACAGATGGCTAGGGTTGCTAATCCCTTCGGCGACGGTCATGCCACCGATCGGATTTTGGATGTTATCGCCGACTTGGGAAAGCAATTGCATCTTAGAAAAGTAAGCTAATTTCTCGCGTTGCTTTTGCTGGAACCCTCACCCAAAAAGGGAGAGGGAACAAGAAAAAATTGATACACTTCCCTTCTCCCGCTGTGGAATTGAGAGATGAGGGGCAATTTCCCTTAGCGTAATCGTTTTGGGTCAGAGTAGTTTTTAGGAAGGTCTAGTTGTTCTTTCGTGAGCAGTAACTCTTGTAATCTTTCCCTTTGCCATAATAATGTCAGACTACCGATCGATAAAACTACAGTAAAAATCAAAGAGCCAGTCAAAAGCCTAACTTGCTTTTGCAGTTGTTCTACTTCTGTTTGTTTTTGCGGCAGTTGTTTAGGAGCGGGGGCAAATTCCACAAGGCTATACAACCAGTCTGTAATCAGTTTTG
Source organism: Cyanobacteria bacterium M5B4 (assembly GCA_002861535.1). Lineage (GTDB taxonomy): Bacteria > Cyanobacteriota > Cyanobacteriia > Pseudanabaenales > Pseudanabaenaceae > M5B4. Next base: position 3,389 of record PHFO01000024.1, read on the forward strand.
GACATTTGGGCTGAAGAAAGAACTTTAAGCCCAGATGTTGGGCTATTCCTCTCGGAAACCTTGCTCCATACTTTAATAGAGGGTTGAGAAACCCGGGTACATTTTGGTTCACCCAGTTAATAACCGCAATGTCATACAAACAACCAATCACTCGTTTAGCAGTAGCTTCTTCTCGTTGGAATAGTTCCTCTAAAACAATCAATAGTTCTGCTAGTCTTTCTTGCTCAATTTGTTCTTCTTTAGGAGTTTTGATCTTCACGGTTTGATCCAAGTCCATATAGTCACCCTACAATAGGAGCTAGCTTTTTTCAAGGTGGCTGGCTATGGCTCTCTCGATCGCTAGTTTGACTGCCCGTAAACAAAATCACCAACCGATCGTGGCTTTAACTGCCTGGGAATATGCGACTGCCCAAGTGATCGATCGGGCGGGGGTAGACCTAATTTTAGTGGGGGATTCTCTGGGAATGGTTGCCCTGGGTTACAAAAACACCCTGCCCCTCACCCTAGAGGAAATTATTCACCATGCCAAGGCGGTGAGTAGGGCAGTAAACCATGCCTTAATTGTGGTGGATTTGCCCTTTATGACTTACCAGGCTAGTGCTAGCCAAGCCCTCCGATCGGCGGGGAAGATTCTCAAAGTCACTAACGCCCAGGGGGTCAAGCTAGAGGGGGGCTATCCTGAAGTAGTAGCTACAGTCCAAAAATTGGTCAGGGCGGGCATTCCCGTAATGGGTCATGTTGGTTTAACGCCCCAGTCCGTGCATAGTATGGGCTATCGGATGCAGGGCAAGTCCCCAGAATTGGCGGAGCAGATTTTGGCAGAAGCGTTAGCCCTAGAAGGAGCGGGCATCTTTGCCCTCATTTTGGAGCATATTCCCAGTGACCTCGCCAAACGGATTACAGAAACTGTAACAGTGCCCACGATCGGGATTGGGGCAGGGCCATTCTGTGATGGACAGATTTTAGTTTCCCATGACCTCCTTGGTCTATCGGAAACTCAGCCCCCCTTTGCGCCCAAGTATGCCGACCTCAGAGCGGTGATCAGGGATGCAGTGACCCAATTTAGCCAGGATGTAAGGGATCAAAAATTTCCCGGAATGCCCCACAACTGAATGGTATGATCGTCGCCCCCGCTCGCCAGGAGCATCCGATCGGCATCGAAGGCGAGGGTATTGATCACGTCTAGGTGCCCCCGCAGGGTATGAATGTCACGGTTTTGTTGTAAATCCCAAATCTTGATCTCCCGAAAACTGGCACTGATTAGATAACGATCGTCTGGAGTAATCAAAATCGATCGGACTTCTCCCTTATGCCCCTCCAATTCCTGCACCAGTTGCCCCCGTTGCAAGTCCCAAATTTTGATCGTGCGATCGCGGCTGCCACTGAACAGATATTGCCCGCAATGACTCAGGGCAAATGCCCACACCCTAGCACTATGCCCTACAAATTCCCACCGTAGTTGTCCTGTTTCCCTATCCCATACGCGGATCATCGTATTCCAACTACAACTAACGATCGTTTTCCCGTCAGGACTAAGAGCGACCGCATTGACCAGATTGGTGTGCGCCTTGATCGTTTGCAATTCAGTACCAGTGGATAACTGCCAGAGCTTGATCGTGGAGTCCTGGCTACCCGTAACGATCGTGGTGCCATCGGGGGTAATTGCTACAGAATTGACATAGCCGCTGTGCCCCGTAATAGTGCGTTCGAGTATCCCCGTTTCTATGTCCCATACTCTAATCGTCCGATCGCGGCTAGCGCTGATGAGAGTACGCTGATCGGGGCTAAGAACAATAGCAGTAACCAGATCGGTGTGGTCTTTACACTTGTGTAAAAGTTTGCCCGTAGAGCGCTCCCAGATACGAATTGTCCGATCGTAGCCACAACTGATCATCAAATTGCCCCCTTGATGGAGAGCGATCCCACTCACCGCCTTGGTATGCCCCGCCAGAGTTACCAGATGATCCATCAGCCAGTAGGAATCCGCTTTTTCCCTCGTCCATAAAAGTTGGCAAGCCCGCCTGCGCACCACAGGACAATGGTCTTGAGTCGCCTGTTGCACCAAGGTTAGACCCTCAGCCCCCAACTTCAGCGCCCCGACTAGGGCATCGGCGCGCTCTTCAGGACTGCCCTGGCTCCAGCGTCGATAGACGGCATCTCGCCCCCCCAAAACCACTGCGGTATTTTCCACAGTTGTTTTACCACCAAGGACGAGATCAAACGATCGGGGTGCAAGATTCATCTTTAGCTACAAAAAACTTAACTTTAGTATAGACGTAGATTCTTGAATAATTACAAAGGAACAACGATCGTGAAGACAGCACCATTATCATTGTGATAAGAAAGACTACCTTCTAGTTGCTCCACCAGATCGGAAACCAGCAACATGCCTAGACTGTTAATTTTATTGATGTCGAAACCAGGCGGAAGACCAATACCATTATCAGCAATAACCAACTCGATCGTTTTTTCTGATTTGGAGACATCGATCATAAACTTACCCTTGCCATTGGGGAAAGCATATTTAAGGGCATTAGTAATGAGTTCATTAAATATTAAACCAAAGGGGATCGTTTTATCTAAAGGAATATCGATTTTGGGTATGTTAATTTGCAACTCAATTTCTTTAGACCGATCGCTGTAAGTATCAAAAATAGTTTTAGCCAACTGATTAACATAACTAGCCAAATCAATAGCAGAAAAATTATTGCCAGCATAGAGTTGCTCATGGACAAGCGCCATAGCATAAATTCTACTTTGGGCATCTTCTATAATTGGCGATATGGATTGATCAAATGACCGCGCCTGCATTCTGAGCAGGCTAGACATAATTTGCAGGTTGTTTTTAACTCGATGATGCACTTCTTTAAGAAGAGCATTCTTTTGACGTAATTCTGCCTCCATTTGTTGATGTAGAGATGCTTTTTCAATGGCAATGCCTAATTGATTAGCTATTTGCTTGACCAAGTTAACAACCTCACTTCCCCATCTGTTTGATGTCAGATTAAATATACTCAATAAACCCCATAGAGTGTTATCCCCCGACAGGATCGGTACCACTAATCTATAAGGATTTTCTATATAACCGCCATGCTTAAATTGCTCTAAAATGTCATGGCAATCGATGTCTGTAATCTCAGAGTCCGCCGGGGATGATACACTATGAACTAATCTGTGGTCTTTAATTTGTAGAATTACAACCCGATCGCACTGTAAAAAATGTCTCAACTCTGCAGTTACTAAGCATAAGACATGATTGAGGTTAAAAGACCAACGAATCTGTTCTAGAATTAGATTTACTAATTTTTCTTCTTTTAGTTTTCTATTCAATTTGTCGTTCAACTCTGTTACTTCTTGTAGTTGTTCTTCCATCTTTTGGTAGAGACTTGACTGTTTAATAGCTATAGCTATAGAGGAACTAATTCTTTGAATTAAGTCAATTTCCGAAAACTGCCAAGCCCGATCGTTACATTCATGTAAAATCAACAAGCCCCACAATTCCCGATCCAAAATAATGCCAGCTACCATTGTTGCTCTGACTCCCAACGACATCATAAACTCTCTCAAACACATAGGCTCGACTTCTTCCAGGAATTTAATTACGCCAATTTTGCCATTTAAGTAAGCCTCGTAGCAGTCTTTGGGATAAACTTCTGGGCTAAACTTCATACCCATAAAACTAGGAATATTGGGATTGACTGACTCTGCTAATACCTCTCCTGAACCATCAGCTTGAATAGAATATATCAACACCCGATCGTTTTTAAGCAGCTGTCTAACTTCTTCTACTGACGTTTGTAGGATTTGTTTTAAGTCTAAAGACGATCGAATCCGATTAGTAATTTTAGTTATCAGTTGTTGCTGTTTATATTGCAATTGTAATAACATTTGCGACTCTCGTAGAGCATTTGTACGACTTAATACCATAGTTTCTAGCTCTTCATTTAATCGCTTTAGCTCAGCTTCAGCCTTAATTCGGTCGGTTACTTCTCGACTCTTGTTGATAGCAACTGCAATTTGGTTAGCGATCGTTTGTAAAAATTGTTTGGTATCCTCTGACCAAATCGTTGGTTTAGAGTTGATAAGATTAACTGCGCCCCATACACAGTCTTCTATAACAATCGGTACTAATAACCAAGCTCCAGGAAACTCCAAAGCAACTTTGCGGTTAATAGCATCAGTTAAAGTATTAGTATCATTAATTTCCACTATCTCACCTCGCAACAGCCTTTTAGAGATAGGATTACTTTGATGGGGAATTATGATTTCTGTTCCAGGTTTAGTACCTAAACTAGTCCAGCATTGCTGACTAGGAATAAACTGACGGATATCTGTAAATAAAGGCTCAGGGTATAAACTACTTAATTCTTGGCTAAGGTAGTTTATAATTTCCTGTACGTCATTCTTTTCTCTAACATTATTAGCTAAACGATACAAAAAATTTGACCGCTGTAGCTGAATCTGAAAGTTTTTATACAAATTACCCTGATAAATAGAAATACCCATTTGCGTAGAAATGCGGCACAAAAATTCTGCTTCCAAATCACTAAACGATCGTAAACTACTATGCTGTATACATATGGCGCCCCATAGTTTTTGTTCAACCCAAATTCCTAAAACCATCTTGGACTTTATATTGTGGTCACGCAGAAATTGGCGGTAATTTTCACCATAACTACTCAGTTCAATATCTAATATTTTCTCTGGTACATTTTGTTCCCATAGATGGTTACTAATTAAGTATTGGTTGACATCAGGTATTGAATCTACCCCAGGGGCAAGGGCAGAGCTTATTACTTCTGCTTGGCAGTTAAACTTAAATTCATAAACTACCACTCGATCGCAATTAAAGTAACCCCGCACGATCGGTAAAATAATTTCAAATACTGTATAGTAATCCTTATTCTTTAATAACTCATTGGTGATTGAAGCAATTAAATGATCTTGCATTCTTTGTGATTCTAATCTTTCTTCAGCCAACTTCTCGGCAGTCAAATCTCTGCTACTAGCAACTACCCCTAGAACTTCTTTTTCATTGTTGGGATAGGGAGAAAAAACTACACTCATATAACGTCTGCCAATGCGGGGATAGTTAATCCATTGGCAGAATCTCACGGTTTCACCTTTTAAGCACCGATCAAACTTAGGCTTAATCTGACTAAATAATTCTTCTCCCTGAACTTCCATCAGAGTATAACCGATCACATCTTTTTCTGTGCGATCAAAGCGGGCAAGTAAAACATTGTTGGCAAAACGAAAGACATAATCCCGATCGACATACGCTACTCCATCGGATACCGATCGGAAGATGTTAATAAATTGTTCTTTCTCTTTACTTAGAGCTTCCTCCACCAGTTTTTCATAAGTTATATCTTTCACCATGACTAAATAGCAATAGTTACCGTCAATTTCTAAATGACTGACTGACACTTCGGCATTATAGGTAGAACCATCTTTACGATAATGGATAGTTTCATAAATCCTTGTATCAGTTCCCGCATACCTGATCCGATCGAATATTTCTGGTTCCCAATCTTTCGGTGTAAGTTGCATTAGTTCTGGCATAGTATAACCCAACATCTGAGCAAATTTAGTATTAGCTTCTATTACTTTATTGCCTTGTAAAAAAACAACTCCATTAAAACAATTATCTAGTAGCAATTGAATACGTTGTATCTGGAATTTTTTTTGTCTCTCCGATTGTTTTTGTGCTGTAATATCCACAAAACAACTAACCACACCTATCACTTGTCCTTTATCATCTATCTTTGGGATGGCATCTAATAATATCCATGTTTGATTGATGCCCATAACTACCTGACGTACTGGTTTACCAGTAGCAAGGGCTACATAACAAGGTATTTCACTGTCTAAAAAGGGCGTACCATCTTCATGGATAACCTTCCAAGCGACCTGATGGATAATATCCAAGGGGGTTTTACCCAAAATTTGCCAGGGATGGAGATTGAGCAAGTTGCATAGATATTCGTTTACCCACACGATCGTGTTTTGCGCATCCTTAATTGCAATTCCTACAGGCAAAATTTGCAATAGGTCTTCTCTAATCAGGCTTTGAGGGTTAGCAATCATCATAAAATTAACAGACTAAAAAATGAGGGACTAAATATATTTTAGTCTTCAGGGCTTACGCTGAGGAAAAATTCCCTTCCTTCCCCCTGTGGGAGAAGGGAAGTACCCTCTCCCTTTTTGGGAGAGCGCTAGGGTGAGGGTTTCAGAAAAAGCAAGGTAAGTCCTGCACTCAAAAAACCTCATAGGCATTGTCAAATTTCCCGCCCGGGTTTTCACCAGATTTTGCAATGTTGATATTAGCGACTAAAGTCGCCCTAACGTACCATGATTATACTCTGTTTTTTAATTGGAAGGAGCTAAAACAAATATGATGCAGGTAAAAGAAGTAGCTCAAAGACTGCACCTCAACCCCCAAACTTTGTACTTCTATGAACGAATTGGCATGATCCCTCCTCCCCATCGTACGCCATCTGGCTATCGTCTTTATACTGAGGCAGATGTAGAGCGCTTGGAATTTATTATGCGGTTGAAGTGTTTGGGATTTACCTTAGAGGAAATTAAGGATGTGTTAACCCTGAAAGAACAAAAATCCTTGACCTGTCGAGTAGCTTACCAACGTATTCAAGCCAAGATAACCCAAATTAAGGCACAAATTGCCGCCTTGCAAGCTCTCTGTAGCGATTTAATGCCAATCTTAGAACAATGTGCTAATAATCTCGATCGGGTTGAAGCATGTGTGGTATTTGAACAAAAATAAATTGCCTACCCCCTTGACATTATACCTAAGTATAAGGATTAAACTGAATTTGTAGTTACTAGCAAATCCTATGCTGAAACAACTTGATTCATCGATCGCCATTGGCAGCGATTGGGAGGAAAATGACCTCAAAAATCTATGGGTGCAGGGCTATAAAACGGTAATTGACCTGTCAACTCCGCCAGAAGGCAAACAGATAGACCAAGCGATCGTTCAAGGACTAGGTTTTACCTATATTAATTTCCCCGTATCAGCCAGAAATTTGGATGCACAAATTTTTACAGACTTCAAATCCCTTTGTCAGTCTTCACCCGCTCCTGTTTATATTTATTGTCCCAATGGTTTACGATCGGGGGTGTTTGGTTTAATGCTCCTGGCAGATTCCAAGGGCTTTACAGAAGAACAATACCTGGAAGAATTTGCTACTTTGGGAATAGACCAAAAGCCTGACTGTCCTTTACGGAGTTTTTCCCATCAATGGTTTAGCTGTAAAACAGCACAATGAAGATTTATTACTAGGAGGAACACACTATGAGTACTATTAAAGTAGAAATTCTTGGTAGCGGTTGCAAAAAATGTCAGCAGTTAGAAAGCAATGCTAAAGAGGCAATTTCTGCCCTTAACTTAGGTGCTGAAATTCTACATGTCACTGACCCGATCGCTATTGCCCAAAGGGGGGTAATGACTACTCCCGCTCTCGCCATCAATTCCAAAGTAGTCAGTAAAGGTAAGGTGCTTTCCAAAGAAGAAATTCAGACCCTACTACAATAGCTGGTGCTTGTTAATACTTTGCAGGCTGTCTTTAACCTATCACTCAGGTTAGAGACAACCATAAGCTGTCTTTACTTCGGGAATAAGAACTATGTTTGATCTATTTTATCCCTTTGATTGGCTATCAACACAAATAGTTATCTATCTATTTGGGTTAGACATAAAATCCCCTTTGGGTTCCAGTCTGCATTTTTTCTTCTATGATGTTCCAAAGGTATTAACACTGCTGGTTGTAATCAGTTTTGTTATTGGATATCTACAGAGCTTTCTTTCTCCTGAAAAAGTACGTCACTTTTTGGAGGATAAACATACTTTAGCAGGAAATATTCTAGCAGGTATGTTAGGAGCTGTTACTCCCTTTTGTTCCTGTTCTGCTGTACCTTTGTTTATTGGTTTTCTAACTGCTGGTGTGCCTTTAGGTGTGACTTTTTCCTATCTAATTTCCGCTCCCATGGTAGATGCAGTGGCTGTGTTTTTACTGTGGAGTTTATTTGGCATTAGAGCTACTTTATTATACATCTTTTTTGGCGTAGGCTTAGCTGTAATTACTGGCTACACGATCGGTAAATTAAAGTTAGAGGCATGGGTAGAAGATTTTATATTTAAGTCTGCTCCTAAGTCGACTGATGATATGGAAATTGCTCCTACAATTACCAATAAAGAACGCCTACAGGAGGCACAATATCAATCGGTAGAAATTCTTAAATCAGTATGGTTATATGTGGTCATCGGTATCGCTATTGGAGCAGGAATTCATGGCTATGCTCCCACAGATTTGATCAATCAATGGGCGGGTAAAGAAAATCCTTTTGCTGTTATTGTTGCCGTTTTGCTGGGAGTTCCTCTTTACACTAATATTGCGGGCGTTTTACCGATCGCTGAAGCTTTAGTAAATAAGGGGATGCCTTTGGGAACAGTTCTTTCTTTTACAATGGCTGTTACAGCACTGTCTTTACCACAGATGATCATTCTCAAAAGGGTATTAAAACCCCGGTTGCTTTTTCTATTTATTGCTGTTACCACGATCGGTATAATTGGTGTGGGTTATCTGTTTAATATCCTGCTAGTGTAAAACAGAAGAAAACAGAAATGATCTTAGATATTTCTTTCCTGGGCAGCTTCAATAATGCCCTCCGTCATGTTAACGATCGTTTTTAAGCGATCGATCATACCAACGGAAGGGTTTTGCCACAATTGTCTCTGATAGGCTTCTAGCAACCGCTCAGCTATGTCTTTTAATGCCCAGGGATTATTGACAGACATAAACTTTTCTACTTCCCGATCGAATAAATAAGCATTAGCGACCCCCTCATACATAAAATCTTTGACACAATTAGTAGTGGCATCATAACCAAACAACAAATCTACAGTTGCTGATAGTTCAAAGGCTCCTTTGTAGCCATGGCGCATAACTCCCTTAATCCATTTAGGATTGATTACTCTGGCACGATAAACGCGAGAAATTTCATCTTGTAATCTTCTAATTTTAGGGTTTTGCTGACAACTATGGTCGCCAAAGTAGACAGCAGGAGCAATGCCACTTGCGCTCTTAATAGCATTAGCTAATCCTCCTTGAAACTGATAGTAGTTATCCGAGTCTAGTAGATCATGTTCCCGATTATCTTGATTTTGTAAAACAACTTGTAGGTTTGTCAGTCTCTGGTGAAATGCTTCTGGAGCTGCTTCTCCTTCACTATGACAACTGTAAGCAAAAGCACTCCAATTGATATAAGCGCGGGCTAGGTCTGCTTCTGTAGACCAGTTACGGGAATTGATTAAACCTTGTAAACCAGCACCATAGGCACCTGGCTGGGAACTAAAAATGCGGAACTCCGATCGTTTTTGCGCTTCATCCTTGGGTATGCCCTGACCAAGCCAATAATTTATCTCTCGTTTGACTTGATGGGCAAGGGGGTTTTCCATCTCCGATTCATCCAGGTTAGCAATAGATTTTACTACGCGATCAAATAGATAAATTAAGTTAGGAAAGGCATCACGAAAAAACCAGAAACTCTCAAAGTTACATCAACTCTCGGTCTCCCTAAAATTGATAGGGGCAAAATTTCAAAATCAATAACCCGGCGAGAAATACCATCCCAAATTGGTCGAGCACCAATCAAAGCTAGAGCTTGGGCAAAATCTTCTCCTCCTGTACGCATAGTAGATGTTCCCCAGATAGAAATTGCCACTGTTTTAGGATATTCACCATGAATTTGACTATGGTATTCTACTAAGTTTTCTGCTGCTCTTCTGCCCGTATCCCAGGCGGTTTCAGTTGGTACAGCACGTATGTCTACCGAGTAAAAATTATTGCCCGTTGGTAATACTTCTGGTCTACCTCTAGTCGGCGCTCCTGATGCTCCGCTGGAGATAAATTCTCCATTTAATCCCCGCACTAAGTTAGATAATTCCCGATCGGTTTTAGCCAAATTTGGTAGAAGAGTATCTCGAATCCAAACTAACTCTGAATATACTGGTTCTGGTGTATTTTCTATAGATTTACCTTTGATTAAATCCTCTATTAACTTACAGGCATACCCTTCTATTTTCTCTACCGCATCACCGATCGTGCGACAGCCAGTTAAATAGGGAGAATTACTAGGTAATTTATCACCTAAATCGGAAGTAAGGGGGTCAAAATCTAGCTGCCAGGCTCTACTAATGGCTCTAGTTAAACCCGATCGGTTAGGAGTGGGGTAGCGGGCAATAGCAATAACTAAGTCCCGCAATTGTTCCCCGCTAGGGCAACAACCTAAAATATGTAAACCATCCCTAATTTGTAATTCTTTAAGATCACAAAGATAGCCATCAGCCGTAGCTAAAACTCGATCGATTGACTCTTCCATCTTGTCTAAACTAATACCTAAATCTTCATGAATGTTTTCAGTTTTGATCAAATCAATGAGACGAGATTTAACTAAATTTAATCGACCAGGATCAAGATTTTCTACTTCATAGTATTCATCGATTAAGCATTCTAATTGTTGTAATTTTCCATAGAGTTCCGCCCTAGTCATAGGGGGAGTAAGATGATCTAAAATTACAGCGTGGGTTCTTCTTTTAGCTTGAGAACCTTCACCTGGATCGTTGACAATAAACGGATAAAAATGGGGAACTGTTCCTAAAACTATTTCTGGATAGCAGTTTGGCGATAATGCTACTCCCTTACCAGGTAACCATTCTAAATTACCGTGCTTACCAACATGAACTACGGCATCAGCCTGAAAAACCGATCGAATCCACCAATAAAAAGCTAAATAGCTATGGGGAGGCACTAGGTCTGGATTATGATAATTAAAACTAGGATCAAGGTCATAGCCGCGGGGGGGCTGAATGCCAATAAAAATATTACCTAGTTTTAGCCCTGCAATGTTAAATTCTTCTGTACAATCATAGCCTCCCCAACGATTAATAATCTCTGTTTGCACCCGATCGGGTAAAGCCACAAAATGTTGTCTATATTGTGCATGAGATAATGTTTGCTTAGTTGGGCGCAGTTCATTAGTTTCTACATCATTTGTTTTACCAGTTGTCAATAATTTAATCAGTTTTTGTCCAGTCTCTGGTAATGTTGTTACCCTGTAGCCTGCATCTACTAATGCCTGTAAAATTTTGACACAACTAGCAGGAGTATCTAACCCTACGCCATTGCCAATTCTCCCGTCCTGATTCGGATAGTTAGCTAAAATTAAAGCGATTTTTTTACTATTATTTGCTTTCTGCCTTAAGTTAATCCAAGCATTCGTTTGATCTACTACCCATTTAATTCCGGCATCATCAGGTTCGTAAACAACTACTTCTGTCTGTAAATCCTGATCAAAATAGGCACCAGACTTGAAAGAAACAACCCTAGTCATGATTCTGCCATCTACCTCTGGTAACACTACATTCAGCGCCAGATCGCGGGGAGTTAGACCCTTTTTACTTGTCTCCCAGGTCTGTCTACCACTAACAGAAAAAATGACTTGTAACACTGGTACATTTAGCTCCTCCCAGAGGTCTACCCTGGGCGCGTCCTGTTCTAATCCTGCCAGAGCAAAACTAGTTGTATTTAGTATCACCAGACAGTCTTGACATATAAATTTCAACTCTTTCTGTATATCTTTATCTTTCAAAGATGATACATAAACTGCTTTAACATTGATTTGTCTTTCGTATAACGATCGTGCTAATAAATCGATCGTTTTCGTATTACCGGAAAGATAGTGGGCGCGGTAAAAGATAATAGCTACAGACCGATCGAATGTTTGGGGTTGATCAATACTCTGATAAACACCAAGACGAGGAATCTCCTGGGGAGCTTGATAAGGGATGGCATAATCTAAAAATTCTGTAGCAATAAAATATAAACAGTGCAAATGATTGGTAGTGCCACCTTCTAACAAATAGCTCCAAATATAGTTGGCGATATCCAAAGAAACCGTAGAGTGACTGATTAACTCTAAGTCTGGTTTATCATCTCCTGGCAATACAATCAAATGCGCTCCAGTAGAATCGATCGTGGCTTTTACTACCTCTAAGCCATAGCTCCAATATGACCTGCCTCCAATCAGTCTTAGAATAATTACTTGGGCAAAACTGAGCACTTCCTCTCCGTAAGTATCGATCACAATTTGTTGTTGTAGTTGTAGAACATTTACTGCCCGAATTTTAGGGAAATCTTGTGGTAATTTCCTCCTAATGTTAGCTAAAATCTGTATATCTGTATCGGCTGCTGTAATAAATACAATTGGAGCCGGTTCTTGATTCACAAAATTAACATTATCTGTTAAATTATCAGAACTATTAAGTGTAGTAAGACGGTGCATAATGACAATAATAATCGCGGGAGAGCGGAGCGGTGTTGGTAAAACTACTATAACACTTTCTATACTAGCGACTATGGTTTCCTATGGTAAATCTATCCAGTCTTTTAAGGTTGGTCCTGATTATATCGATGCGATGTATCATAGTAGAATTACCGGTTTGCCCTGTCGCAATCTCGATCCCATTTTAACTTCTGAAGCCTATGTAATCGACTGCTTTAATCGCTATGCTAATCAATATTCCTTAATTGAAGGAGTGATGGGTTTATTTGATGGTTTGTCTGGTGTTGACGACTCAGGTAGTACCGCTCATATCGCTGAATTGTTAAACTTACCGATCGTGCTTGTTGTAAATTGTCGTAGTATATCCCGATCGGTAGCAGCTATAATTCATGGCTATAACACCTACAATTCTAAGATTAAGATAAAAGGGGTTATTCTTAACTATCTGTCTAGTGAGCGTCATTTAGAAATCCTAGAACAGGCAATTACTCCCCTAAATATCCCAATTATTGGGAGGTTTTGGCGGGATGATCAGCTCAAGATTCCCGATCGTTACTTGGGATTGATTCCCACCGATGAGCTAGACAACTTTGCTGATATTACCGATCGGTTAATTGCAGTTAGCAAAAGGTGTTTAGACTGGAATTTATTACTACCTTTTCTTGCTTCTCCTCCTAATAGAATAGAAACGACGGTCGTGACAGCCAAAGTAAAGATTGCTGTTGCTAAAGATCGGGCATTTAGTTTCTATTATGCTGATAATTTTGATCTGTTAAATCGTGCAGGAATAGAACTAATTTTCTTTAGCCCCCTACAGGATCATTACCTGCCCGATGGTATTGCTGGTTTATACTTTGGCGGTGGCTTCCCTGAACTATTCGCTGCAGAATTAGCGGACAATCTCAACTTAATTAAGCAGCTAATTTCTCTGATCCGATCGGGAATACCTACCTATGCTGAGTGCGGCGGTTTAATGTACCTTACTAAGGGAATTGTTGATCTAAATCAAACATATTATCCCATGCTTAACATTATTCCAACTGAAGCAGTAATGACGAATAAATTAACCTTAGGGTATCGTTTAGGGACAGTAGAACATAGCAGTTTTCTATGTTACAAAAAAGAACAGATTTGGGGACATGAATTTCACCGATCGGTTCTATCTAATCAAAATCCACAGCCTTTGTTTCAACTGCAAAGTTATAGCTCTCGGCTTTTAAGTTATGGTGAAGGCTGGAGTTTATTAAATCTTCACGCTTCCTATCTACATTTACATTTTGGCAATAAACCCCAAATTGTCCAGCGAATGCTAGACAGTTGTTGCAAGTATCAAGGTTACACGACCAATTAAGGGGTAAAATAATCTCAGTTACTCAAACTTAAAGCTATGAACAAAAATACGCAGTTATTTTGGGGGCTTGCCACGATCGTCGGGGCAGTAGTAATCTTACTCTGGACTTTAGGTCTGCTAAGAAGATTACTTTTCTGGTTTCGTTACAAACTTATTCCTGGTTTGATCTTACTAGCAATTGTTCTTGGTATCCTCTATCTGGGTTGGGTGATTTTCTTTGGCAAAGATGAATCCTAGTAACGAATGCGAGGATCAATCAGAGCATTGATAATGTCAATAAAAATACTAGCGATCGTAGCAATCACAGCAAAAAAGACAACAATACCCTGTACTAATGGATAATCTCGTCCAATGATAGCGCTGTAAAGACGATTAGCTAAACCAGACCAAGAAAAAGTTACCTCTGTAATTACTGCGCCGCCTAACAAAGCGGCAAAGGTCAGTCCAAATACAGTCACCACAGGGATCAGAGCATTGCGAATGCCATGACTCCACAAAATTTGGTTTTCCGAAATACCCCTAGCTCTAGCAGCTTCTACATGATCGCTGTGCAAAGACTGTTGCAGATTCACCCGCATTATTCTTTCAAAAATTCCACTTAAAACTAATCCTAAAGATAAAGATGGTAAGACTAAATGATGTAAACTAATAAACCACAAAATGATATTTCCCTCTAAAAGACTATCAATTGTGTAAAGACCGGTAATCGTTTTTAAGCCTCCGATCGTGGCTGGAAGTCTTCCCCCCAGAGGAAACCAGCCTAGTTGTACTGCAAAAATCAACTGCAAGACCATTCCCACCCAGAACAACGGCAAAGCGTAAGTAATCGTGCTAAATAATCGACCAGGCAATTCCCAGGCAGACCTCGTAGCGGACAGAATACCAACACCTAAACCAATTGCTAAAGCAACGATCGTGCTGTAGATTGCTAATTCCGCAGTAGCAGGAAAATAGTCAAAAATGACTTTTCTAACTGGCTCTCCTCTGGTAGAAAGAGATTGTCCCAAATCAAAACGTACTAATCCTGTCATATAACGAAAATACTGGTTAGTTAAAGAGCCGTCCAAACCAATCTTTTCGCGGAGGGCTTGCTTGACGGCAACCGGCGCTCGCGTACCCACAATAGCATCAACGGGGTCTCCTGGAGTAAGACGCATCAAAGCAAAAACGATCGTGGCAACGACAACAATCATCAACGGCGCCAACGCCAAGCGCACCAAACAATACTTACCTAACGAACGCCAACGCTCAGACATGGAGCTTAGAATACAGGACAACAAATAGCTTCATTACTGATGGGAGAAAACATCTTCATATCCTAACAAATCCATTTCTACTAAAGTAGGTAGAAAATCACAACAAGCCAGAGCAAATTCATAGCGCTCCTCTCTTTTGAGCATGGCGACAAGTTTGTGATACAGAGAAATTAAATAACGCACATCGTTAGATGCATACATCAGTTGTTGCTCTGATAACTCGATCGGATTTCCCCAGTCAGAACTTTGTTCTGTTTTATCCAAGTCTACTTTTTCTAGCTCCCTCACCAACTCTTTTAAGCCATGTTTAGGAGAGTAAGTACGGGCTAATTTACTAGCAATTTTAGTACAAAAGAAAGGTTTAGTGTCAATGCCCAGATGATATTTCAAAGCACCAATGTCAAATCTAGCGTAGTGAAATAATTTAGTTACCGTCTTCGCTTCCATCAATATTTTAAGATTAGGTGCAGTTTTAACCCCCCGATCGATTTTAACCATACTGATTTGTTCTGATTCATCACACAATTGCACTAAACACAACCGATCGCGGCGGGGAATTAGTCCCATCGTTTCTGTATCAACAGCAAGCAGGGGACTGTTGAGATAGGTATTGAGCATTTGATCGGAAAGATCATTGACAAAAATCTGAAAATTAGATGACATAAAACATAGAATATAGGAGCTAATATTTACTCGCTGTTTTTTAGGAGAGAGCGGCATTAGTATAACACACTTTAACAAGTTAAAATAGAACCTCTAGTTAAGAATCCTCTTTTTTCTGTAGTGGCTTATTTGTCCTATCTTGACTCAGCGACATATTAAAAGATAGTATACGTCGATAGATGCAGGGTGTGAGGTAAAATGTGAAAACGATGTCTATGTCCTTAAAAATCTGTGGGGGTTTAGTTACTGTGCTAGTTTCTGGCGGGGCGGCTCTCTGCAAACCGATCGTTGCTGAAACCGAACAGTTAGAAGCCCAAGTGACTGGGGTATCCCAATTAACTGATGTACAACCTACGGATTGGGCATTTAGCGCCCTGCAAAGTCTGGTAGAAAGATACGGTTGTATTGCGGGGTATCCCGATCGTACCTATCGTGGGGCAAGATCGTTGAGTCGCTATGAATTTGCGGCGGGGTTAAATGCCTGCATGGACAAAATTAACGAAATCATTTCCGCCGGATTAGCAGACAAAGTTTCTAAAGATGACTTGTCAACCCTGCAAAGATTACAAGAAGAATTTGCCGCAGAGCTAGCCGCTATTAAGGGTAGGGTAGATGGTTTAGAAACTAAGGTTGCCGTTTTAGAGAAACAACAATTTTCTCCGGTAGCTAAGTTTGGGGGTGAAGTTGTATTTGGTTTAGCGGGAGCATCGGGAGCTTCTGGCGGCGGTAGTGATCCCAACGTGGTCTTGCCCTATGTGGCTAGGTTGGGGATTGTGGCATCTTTTACCGGCAACGATCGGTTAAGGATTGGCTTGCAATCTGCCAACTTTGGTAACTCTTCCACCGATCGTGCCCAAGATACTTCCCTGGGTTTTGGTAGCCGACAGAACTTAGCAACTCAGATGGCACTGTTGTCTTTTCAAAGCACGACAAACAACAACACTGCAATTGAGAATTTAGAATATCGGTTTCCTGCCTTTAACGATCGGGTTGTGTTTACGATTCGTCCGGCTGGGTTTAGTTTAGGGTCAATTTTAACCACAAACTCTCCCTACTTTGATACAGGAAGGGGGGCAATTTCTCGGTTTGGCGAGTCTAGCCCCTATTTAAGATCGGCAACTTGACCGCAGGGGCAGGGTTTGACTGGTTAGTGAGCGATCGGGCAAGGTTACAATTTGCCTACGGCACCAGGGACAGTGCCAATCCAACCACAGGAGGAATTACTGGGGCAAATAATAGTGCTCTTGGGGTGCAACTGTTAGCAAAACCAGCTGATACTTTATGGACAGGGATTGGTTATATCAATGCCTATTCATCTACGGGGAATTTGGGCACAATTACAGGTAGTTTTAATGCGGATAATTCCGGTTTCATCGGAGCTGCTCAAATCAACGCCATTAGCGGCACTCTGAACTGGGCAGTCTCGCCGACAATTCGCTTAGGAGCCTGGGGCGGCTGGATCAATAGTGATTCCACGCAAAATTCTGCCTATGCTAATTCCACAACCTATCTTTTTTCCTTGGGTTTGAGTGACCCCTTTGGTAGACAAGGGGATTTGTTGGCTTTCTTGTTTGGTCAACCGCCGAGATTGACAGACGGACGATCGGCTACTGGCGCAGAGATCAAGGATTCTGCTACAGGATTGCACTACGAAGTCTTCTATCGTTATCGCGTCAGTCGAAATATTTCCATTACACCTGGGTTCTTTTTTGTGACAAACCCCGACCACGCCAGCGGTAAGGATACTATTTTTGTCGGCACCGTTCGTACAGTCTTTCGTTTTTAAGGAGAATGATGATGCTAAAACAACTTTTACTAAGTACGTTATTATTTGGTGTTAGTGTAGCTGTAAAAGCCCAAGAAGGAACGCCTCGTCCTAGTTTTTTTGAAGAAGAACGTCGTCTGACAACACCTACTAATCAAGAAATTGTAAGCGATCGGCAGAACAGACAGACCAGGGGCTTCAGTGATACTTTTTTGACCGATGCCCTCAATGGGGTAGGTGATCCAGGAGCAGGGGGGAATCACGGACGGGCTTAAATACCAGTGCCATTGATCCCCGTACCCCCAATCCTCCAGCAGTTCCCTTGGGAATTTTTACTCGCCCCCCAGCTAATGATAGTTCTGGTATCTTTTCTCGCACTCCTGTCAATTAAAAATTAAATTCTTGTTTTATATCTAAGGTGAAATTATGGCAAATACAACAGTTATTGGTTTTGAAGGACTAACTTCCTCTCTATCTGTTCCCCCTCAAACTGCTGGCGGCGATTTTAACAATGCTCAATTTGTCTTTAGTGACAGTACTTTGGCATTAGTTTCCCAAACCGATCGGGATGGGGACGGCAACTTTAGAGGAACTAATACTATTGTTGCTTCTTTTGCCAATCCATCGATCGTTGTTACCCTCAATGGTTTTGGAGAGATTGCCTCTGGAGAGTTGCGATTTCGCTATACTTCACCTTTTACAGATAATAACCGTGTTGTTTTACGGGATAGTACAGGTCGAGCGACTACTGTTTCTTTACCGCAGACTCCTGCTAGTTTAGGCTACAACATCTCCCCTGCTACTAATCCTATTTTTACGGTTCCTTTTACTGGTAATTTAACCACGATCGAGTTTGGCGGGGTGTTGCGTGAGTTTGGTATTGACGACATTCAGATTGCAAATGTTGTTTTTGTGGCTAATCAGGCTCCGGTCATTTCTTTGCCGCAGACATTCTTTACAGTCGGACAAGGTCAGACTATTCAAATACCAACGATCAACATTACAGACGATCGCAGCATTGCTAGTGTCAAGCTAACAGCACCTAGTGGAGTAGTTCTAACGGCTGACAACGATCGTGATCCTAGTCCTAACGTAGTGGAATTAACCGGATTGTCTGGTCGATCGTTATCTTTAAGCAATATCACATTTTCCAGTCCTTTATCTGTCGGTGCGGAAATCAGAATTACGGCAACAGATGATCAAGGTTTATCTTCTAGTTCTCCGATCGGCTTAAGTTTAGGTTTTAATGTACTCCCTACCCCTGTTAATGCTTTACCTGAGTTTCGTAACTTACCCGCTCCTACTCGCATTGGTATTGGTCAAACCCAACCTTTTTCTTTTACCATTTTTGATCAAGACAGCGATCGTGCCTTTCTAATTTTGAGGGCCCGTGATGGTGTAACCTTGAATGTGCCAGGGGATACAAATCCTGCCCCTAATCGGGTGGAATTGAACAACAGAACGATCGTTGAAATCAACCAGTCCTTACAACAAGCCACATTTTCTAGCACTGTAGCCGGCACGATCGGGGTTGATCTATTTTTAGATGACTTGAATGCTCAACGCACTAATCGTCCCGTTAGTCGTCAGCCGGGTGTTGTTTTTAATGTTGGTAGTGAAAGACCTGTTGTAAGAGGGTTAGAAAGATTGACCGCTCCTGTAGGTAATGCATCTCCTTTGGGTATAACGATCGAAGATGACAGTGCTGAACTGACTGTTATTTTAACCAACATTGCCGATTTGTCTAATCCTGGAGTAGCAACTCCTGTAGCCTTGACAGTACCTGCTAGTGCACCTTTACGGGATCGGGCTGGTTCTCAATCTGACAACTAT
>PHFO01000025.1 GCA_002861535.1 Cyanobacteria bacterium M5B4
AAGTTGCACCATTGCTGCATTTTCGTCGGCGCTTTGATCCCCCGCCCCTTTAACCACCGATCGATCGTGCACAACTTCGACATCACAAAAATTTCTAACCCCTCCGGATCAAAGATAATCCCTTCTGTTTGGGAGAAGCGATGGGGCACCAGCATCGCCGTGTAACGCCCCAACTCTTCCCGCCAATCCAAAATAAAGGGCAGCCAGGGATAGTAACTATCCAAATAAATGAACCATAGACGCACTTCAGCAATTTCCGATAACTCCCTGGGGTCCTGGGGGTCACGATCGTAGGCTACTTCAAAGCGTAAAGATTGGGTCAAATCTGCCTTTATTAACTGATCGATGGGTTCATGGACAGCAGATAGATCGAGATTAACAATGGCAGCATGACTGACAAACATAACAACGAACTCCTCAAGCGAATTCCAGGGGGGGATTACTTCCCGTTGCCCCCTAGCGTTTTCTGTCATCTTATGGTATCTTCGGGCGCAATGGTGGTTTAGTAGTGTGAATGGAGTTGTGTCGATGAATGCCAACAGCTTGGTCGGTTATCGTGAGGCTTACGAAGATCACTGCGCTGACTTTATGGATGATTTATTCGGGGATGTAGAACAGTCCCTGCGTCTGCATCGTGAGCGTCATCGCCCAGAACCAGAACCCCAGGAAGAACCCCTTGTTGTCAGTTTAGTCAAGGTGGATGTAGAAACTATTTCCCTGCCGATCGTGGCAGAAATTGAACCCCAGTGGATCGACCCCGTTCCCCCCTTCAACCATGCCCCTATCCCTGTAGTAGTCCCAGAGCAGACCAGCGGGATTGATAAATTTTTCTTGGGTACTGCCCTGGCTTCAATGTTATTGGGCGCTTCAGTAGTTTTGGGTCATTATGTAATGTTGCAACGCTCTGTAGTCAGTAACCCCACTGCCGCCCCAGTAGTGACGGATAACAGTAAGCCCGTTGACACCAAAACGGCAGAGTTTTCCAGCGAAATTAAAACGGCTTTTCAAACGGCGACAACACCAAAATCTACCCCTACAAATCCTGCTCCCACTCCTGTAGCCGAACCGACTCCTCCTGCCCCCCTCAGACAGTAGTACAATACGTGCCCCTTTACTCTCCCCCTCCTGCGGAAGCGCCCGCCTATAGGGAACCTGCGCCTGTCTATACCAATCCAGAGCCTGCCCCCAGGGTAGTAGCTAAAGCCCCTGAAGTGGAGCCGATGCCTGCCCCCTCCAATACAGGCACGACTTTGTCGGGGTTGTTCATGTTAGAGCCTAACGATCGTTCCTACGCTTTAATTGAGTCTAACGGCAATGTCCAATCCGTTGCTGTAGGTGGTAACGTAGGTTCTACGGGCTGGAAGTTAAAAAGTGTAAACCAAGAAACAGCCATTCTGGAAAAGGATGGTCAAGCCCGATCGGTGGCAGTAGGACAAAAATTCTAGGGACGAATGCGAGCGCCCCGCCAGAGTAATTTATCTTGGAGGGACTGGAAGTAGGAATAGTCCTCAGAGAGGATGACAAACTGGGTGAGGGCATCGGCGCGGCAAATTTCCACTTCCTGTCCTACTTCCACTGCAGTTGCCAACACCCCGTCCGCCCATAGTTTGAGGTTAGTATTATTTTTAGTGGGAGCAATATGCACGATGAGACGGGGCGGCAACACGATCGTGCGACTAGACAAGCTCAGGGGGCAGATGGGAGTAATAATAATCGCTTCCATGCCAGGGTGCAAAATAGGACCATTGGCGGCGAGGGTGTAGGAAGTAGAACCAGTGGGCGTCGCTACAATTAGCCCGTCGCCGTGGTGCTGGTCTATCATCTCGCCATCGATAGATATATCCAAAAAAACTGTCACCATGCGATCGGGGGAAGCAGGTTTAAGACACATCTCATTGAGACAGTAGAAGGTCTGCTGGTGTCCTGTAACCTTTGCTTGGAGCATCATGCGCCGATCGATGGCAAACTGATCGCCCCAGAGTCGATCCCATACTGTCTGGGAGTCCTGTAATTGTTCCGCCCCATGGGTTAAAAAGCCCAAATGTCCCCCGATATTGACGGCTAAAATTGGTACACCCAGAGGCGATAAATGTCGAGCTGCCCCCAAAGCTGAACCATCTCCCCCTAAAACTATGCCCAAGTCAATGCGGTCCTGGCAGGAAGCA
Source organism: Cyanobacteria bacterium M5B4 (assembly GCA_002861535.1). Classification (GTDB taxonomy): domain Bacteria; phylum Cyanobacteriota; class Cyanobacteriia; order Pseudanabaenales; family Pseudanabaenaceae; genus M5B4. Next base: position 2,166 of record PHFO01000025.1, read on the forward strand.
ATGAATACTGGATAGGGATTGTCATTTGCCCCACTTGGTCCCATCAAGACATGGCAACCCCGATCGGATAGTTCCCTTTGGCATCGTTCTGCCCACTGTAGAGCAAGGTCATTCCCCGATCGGTAGGCAATAATAACGTTTTTCAGTTCCACAGCCGAGTTTTAGCAGAATTACTCCATTATCTCCCATCAAACCCGATCGGTATAGTATGGACTTACGCTGAGGAAAAATTCCCCTCTCCCTTTTTGGGTGAGCGTAAGTCCTAATAGGAATGGCAGGGGATTTTGCCAGTTCCATAACATCACAAAATCCCTGATTGTTTTTTGCCATGAAAAAATAGCGTTCTAAACTAGAACACCTCGATCGGTTCTGGTTTGTTGGATTAGCCCCCCAGCAAACGGCTACAATTACAATAATGACTTACTTATCTAGGACCGCCCGCCTCTTCTCGGCTAGAAGTTTGTAAATACAACACAATCAAAAATACGGAGGGGACAAACACCGCTAACACAGTGGCAATTAAGCCTAAAAAATTTACTTCCATCGCTTCCATCGTTTTGCTCCAATCAGTATCTTATTTATCCTATTTTACTCTAGATACTCCCTCCACGATCGGGTGGGCTATAATTTGGGGGAAATAGGAGAGGTGAATTATGGTTGCAACTGTGGATGTTCCCAAGCGGGGGATGCCCGTTACAATTATTACTGGATTTTTAGGCAGTGGTAAAACCACCTTACTGAATCATATTTTACGCAATCAACAGGGCTTAAAAGTGGCTGTCTTAGTCAATGAGTTTGGCGATATTAACATTGATAGTCAGTTATTAGTATCTGTCGATCAGGATATGGTGGAGTTGAGTAATGGTTGTATTTGTTGCACAATTAACGAAAGTTTGGTAGAGGCGGTTTACAATGTCTTGGAACGATCGGATCGCGTAGATTATATGGTGCTAGAAACTACAGGGGTGGCAGACCCATTACCGATCGCTTTGACATTTTTAGGTACCGAGTTGCAGTATTTGACTAGACTGGATTCAATTTTAACAGTAATTGACAGCGAAACCTTCACTCCAGAGCACTTCAACAGTGAAGCTGCCTACAATCAGATGATGTATAGTGATATTATTATTCTGAATAAAACTGATCTGACAACTCCTGAAAAACTGACAGAATTGGAGCAATATATCCGCAAAGAAAAGACAGGGGCAAGAATTTTACATTCAACTATGGGAGTTGTACCATTGCCCTTAATTTTAGATGTCAATTTGGCTGATTCTTCCCTCAAGGATATTAAACCCCACGATCACCATGACCACGATCATGACCATCACCATCATCATTCCCACCACCTGGAAAATGATGGTTTTATTTCTGTGTCTTTTCAAGCCGATCGTCCCCTGAATCTCGATCGGTTTCAGCACTTTTTAGATAAACAATTGCCGATCGATGTGTTTCGCGCTAAGGGCATTCTCTGGTTTGAAAATCTTCCCCCCCGCTATATCTTCCAGTTGAGCGGCAAGCGCTATGAACTCAAAACCGATGAAACTCAAGCGCCCCAGTCGGTACAGTTGGTACTAATTGGCAGGAACCTCGATGGTGATACAATCAAGAGCCAATTGAAGGCGTGTTTAGTTCCCTAAGGGCAAAAAACCGTTACACTAGCTTCGTAACCGATCGTTGTTGATGGAAGACCTAGACCTTTTAGAGGAATATCCCGAACTGCCTCCCCCTCCCGACCCAGAGGAGATGTTGCCCCTGCTGACTTCCCATGTAGTGCTAGAACGAATGCAAGCGGCGAGAGCTTTTTGTGAGTTGCAGGACTGCCGGGCAGTACCTCTGTTAATTCGTTTGTTGGGGGATGAGTGCCCCCTGGTGCGGGTGAGTGCTGCCTATGCTCTGGGACGTAATCCCGATCCTGATGCTGTGCCCCATTTGATTGCCCAGTTACAGGATTGGAACGGCTATGTGCGTAAGGGGATCGTCTGGGCTTTGGGAAATTGCCGCAACCCGATCGCTTTGGACTCTCTCCTGTGGGCGTTGGAGTATGATATTACGGCGGTGCGTTTGTGGGCGGCTAGTGCCTTGGGGCAGTTGGGGGTGGGAGAAGCTGTCCCCCATTTGATTAGGGCTTTTCGGCAGGAAGCGGTTGCCGTGGTCAGGAGTAACTGCGTGTGGGCTTTGGGGAAGCTGTTACTCGGTTACATCGATCGGGAAGCAGGGATCGAGCTTTTAGTAGATGCCCTCCAGGATGAGGATTTGGGGGTGCAGTCCGATGCCGCTTTGGCACTGCGGCGGCTGGGGGGATGAGTGGGGACTACAGATGTTGCAGGGGTTTGAAGACGAACGGGGCTTTTGCGATTTGGTCTACCAATGAACAAGCACATTGTCTTGACTGGGGGAGGCACAGCGGGGCACGTCAATCCTAATTTGGCCTTATTGTCAAGTTTGACCCGATCGGGATGGCAAGTAAGTTATATCGGCTCTAGAGCGGGCATCGAGGCGGAATTAGTCAAAGATGTGCCCTTTTATGGCATTAGCAGTGGTAAACTGCGGCGATACTTCGACTGGCGTAATTTTACAGACCCGTTCCAAGTTTTGCGGGGTGCTGTGGAGTCCTACGGTATTTTGCGCCAATTGCGACCTAATTTAGTTTTTTCTAAGGGCGGATTTGTGACCGTGCCTGTGGTGTTGTCTGCCTGGTGGCTGGGTATTCCTGTGGTGATCCATGAGTCGGACTATTCCCCTGGATTAGCTAATCGCCTATCTGTCCCCTTTGCCCAGGCAGTTTGGGTGACCTTCCCCGAAACGATCGAGTTTATCCCCACAGCGGAATTGATGGGGCTGCCAGTGCGCCCGGAATTACTCCGGGGCGATCGGGAGCGGGGGCGGGCTTTTTGCCAGTTTACAGAGGGCAAGCCCGTACTGCTAATTGTGGGAGGCAGTTCCGGTTCTGAAACGATCAACCGCGTGATCAGGGAGGGGATCAAAGAACTTACCGATCGCTATCAGGTGATCCACCTCTGCGGTAAGGGCAACATCCGATCGGAACTAGAAGTTGTGCCCAATTACAAACAATTTGCCTATCTCACAGAAGAATTGAAAGACTGCCTTGCCCTTGCCGATATGGTCGTGTCCCGATCGGGGGCTAACGCCATTTTTGAGTTTTTAGCCCTGCACAAGCCCCATCTATTGATTCCCCTCTCTACTAAAGCTAGTCGGGGCGATCAGATCCTCAATGCCAATTCCTTTGTCAAAGCTGGTTATAGCGCTCTCTTACCAGAAGAAGAACTAAACATTGAGCGTCTTTTAAGCGCCCTCGATCGGTTGTGGCACGATCGAGACCAATACATTGCCAAAATGCAAGCCAGTCAGATTGTCAATCCCATCGATCGCATGGTGGCGAGCTTCGATCGTTTTATTTCCCAGGGATAAAAAATCAATAGGACTGACCCTAGCCCTCTCCCAAAAAGAGAAAGGGAATTTTTCCTCAGCTTAAGTCTTGTCCCTGTATAGACAAAAAAATCGAGGTATTTCTACCCCGATCGGTTTTAATTTGTATTGTTTAACTCTTAAGAGAGGGAGTTAATTGCATAATCTAAGAGAGCATTGTACTCGGTGAGAGCCTGAGCAGACATATCACGGGGAGCACAACCACGATTGCGAGCAAAGGTAAGCGCCGCAACATAGGGAGCAGTGGGCAAGCCCAAAGCACGATAAACTTCCCGCTGACCAGCAATACCCCATTCATCGAGGGGACCAGTACCACCAACTACCAAGCAGTATTGAATCAAACGCAGGTAGTGCTTGATGTCTCTCAGGCACTTAGCCTTGAAAGTGTCAGTAGAGTTAGCTTCCCCAGGGTTGTTGAGGTAGGGATACTTTTTGATGCAGGCTTCGTAAGCTTCACGAGCAACGTTGTCCAGGTTAGCAGAGAGCTTTTCTGCCGCTTCCAGACGAGCAGCAGCCCGTTGGATAGAACCTTGTACTGATTCGAGGTCAGATGTAGTAGGGAAACGACCAGCGCTATCAGCAGCAGCAATTACAGTTGTTACAACAGATTTCATGTTTTATCTCCAGATTGATATTGTATTGACAGTGAACTAGCTAAGGGCAGCAATTACCCGATCGAAGTAGCTGCAAGCTTCAGCCACAAGGCTAGCGCAACGATCTTCTACAAGAATGGGGTTCATTTTACGGAGTTTAGCACCAGCAAACTTTTCGCTGGGGTTATCTTGAATGTGAGCCACTGCTTGCGCTTTCATGATTTGTACAGCACGAATAGCAGAAGTGGTGGGTACGCCCAAAGCAGCGTAGGTTTCTTTCAAACCATTCAAACAACGATCATCTAAAACAGAGGAGTCACCAGCCAACAAAGCATAGGTAACATAGCGGAGGATGATTTCAGCATCGCGGAGGCAAGCAGCCATGCGACGGTTGGGGTAGCAGTTACCACCTGCTTGGATCAAACCTTGGTTTTCGCAGATCATACCGGCAACGGCATCGGAAACCATACAGCTAGCATTGCTGGCAATAGCATTAACGGCATCAAGACGACGATTACCGCTAGCAACAAAATTTCTGAGAGCAGCAATATCAGATACTACGGATGTGCTGGCATCAGCAGATACCACGGCTCTGGAAAATGCGTCGAGCATTTCGTTCTCCTTATACTTGTATTGTTAAAAAATTTTCTTATCTGCACGATAAGACAATACAAATCTAAGCCATAGGGAATAGGATTGTCCCTTTCTGACAAAAGAAAGAAACATTCCTTAATAAACTAAAAATCTTCCCGATGGGATCAGAAGTACAGCTTTTTCCTAAATTGTTAGTTACACCCTCACCCCCGTCCCCTCTCCCAAAATGGGCGGTTATCCCTTGTGAATCATTTTTGGGCTGTACCAATAAATTTTATTTAAGGTACGACTGAATCCCGCTTACCCAGTGCGATGACAGCATTTACCACTGCTAGGGCTACTGTGGGGGCAGTGGTCGCTGCCAACACTCCTGGGGCAAGGGACATCCTCTGCCACCCCCGATCGGTGGCTGTTTGTAGTTCCTGCTCCGTCCATCCCCCCTCTGGTCCGGTGAGGAGGGTAATGGTGGTTAAGTTCTGTTGTAATAGTAATTTGAGTAGGCTGGGGGCGGGATGGGTAACGCCAATCCAACCGCAGTTTTGTCCTAAAAATGAGCTGAGTTCCACAGGGTCATCCACTATAGGTACTACGGTGCGACAGGCAAGTTCCGCTGCCTCTTGGGCAATTTTGCGCCACCGATCGAGTTTATTGCTACTTGGTCGCAACAGGGTATAGTGGGAAATAATGGGCGTAATTCTTGTTACTCCTAGTTCGGTCGTTTGTTTCACAATTGTTTCCATGCCTGTTCCTTTGGGCATAGCTATCCCCAGATGAATCTCTAGGTCTAGTTCCCGTTTTTCCACTAGGGGTGCGATCAAGATACCCTGGTTATGCTCCAGGCGGGCAAGCCAGCGGCAGCCGATGCCATCCATGACAATAAATTGTTCCCCTATCTGCAATCTAAGGACATGGCGCAGGTAGTGCCACCGATCGGGAGGAATGGCAAAGGTTCTATTTACCCCGGGGGAATCTAAGGCTATGGTCACCCTTGGCAGCATGGGCTATTTTTATTTGCCCTGCTCCACCAAAGCAAGTTCGGCATCGAGAATAGTTTGACCAGTGGTAGCCAAAAATACATCATCTAGGCTGGGACGGGATTGAGCATAGCTGAATAGAGGCAGATTGTGGCTGGTCAAAAGTGCTTGGATTTGGCTCTGGGCATCGGGGACGGGAGTAATCACGAGATTGATGGCATTGCCCTGGGCGGGGTTAATCAGGCTACTCCTGACAAAGGGGAGGGTTTTAAGTAAGTCTCTGGCTTGCTCTGCTCCTGGCAGGTCGGCAAATTCTTTGATTTTAATGGTGACCCGATCGCCTCCCAGGTTTTGTTTCAGCTCGGCGGGGGGACCCTCAGCGATCAGTTTGCCCCGATCGATAATTGCCACCCGATCGGCAAGGGCATCAATTTCTTCTAAATAGTGGCTAGTCAATAAAATCGTGATGCCATCGGCGCGCAGTTTCTGCAAAAACTCCCAGATGCCCAGGCGGGACTGGATGTCTAAGCCCACCGTCGGCTCGTCTAAAACAAGAACCTGGGGCTGATGTAGCAGACCCGTCGCCAAGTCAAGGCGTTTTCTAATGCCGCCGGAGTAAGTACCCGATCGTTTGTCTGCATATTCCTGCAACTGGACTAAATCCAACACCCGCTCGATCGCTTGGGGAATTTGCCCCCTGGGGATGTGATAGAGAGCCGCTTGTAATTCCAGCAGTTCCCGCCCCGTCAGCACCTTATCGATCGCCACCTCCTGGGCAACATAGCCCAGCTTTTGGCGGATAGGACGGGGTTCGGTTTCCCCGCAGACCCTGATTGTGCCGCCATCGGGTTTAAGCAGAGTACAAATACAACGGATTGTGGTAGTTTTCCCAGCTCCGTTGGGACCTAATAGTCCATAGATAATACCAGGGGGCACCTCCAAGCACAGATGATCTACCGCTACTACAGTATTCTTCTTAGTTTTGTAGGACTTGAGCAGGTTTTGGACTTCGATCGTCGGCATGGCAAATTCTCCACAGGAACGGGACTGGCGCGATTCGAACGCGCGACCTAGCGCTTAGGAGGCGCTTGCTCTATCCATCTGAGCCACAGCCCCATATCGTAGTCATTATACCTTGTTGTTAAACTAGGGCAGTGCATCGCGTCCTCTAAAAGTGCCTGCTCTGCTCCCTTGAGTTGGGAAGTAGTCTGGGGCATCCAGAAGTGACCATGCTCGATCCCTGGGGGCGGCACAATATCGCGGATCGGTGTTTCCAAGAAATAGGTTTTATCTAGGCGCACCCCCCACACTTCTCCCTCTAAGCCGTGATCGATGCGGTAAGCATATAGACTTTCACCACAGCCGTGTTCTTCTTGCTCGGCACAAAACCGATCGGTGTCATAGGGGTAGACATCTGATACTGTGGCTAAACCCTGCAACGCCAGAGCAGGAAAAGTTTCGGGACTGAAATTATAGACAGCTAAGAAATCTAAGCATAGCCTCTGCAGCTCCCGATGATCGGGGAAAGCAAGGGCATGGACTAGTACCCGTCCGCGATAGTTACGGATAAACTCAGGAGGGTCAAACACGACCAAGGTGGAGTAAAGCCGGGCAAGGAAGCCGATCGCTTCTTCTGGCGACAGGGAGAGGACGGGATAAGTCATATTTACAGCTATCTAAGCGAACTTATACTTCCATATTAGAGGTTTATGGCGCTTTGTTGACCTGGGCATTACAAGTCCCGCCAGAAATTTAAGGTCTGACCGCACAGCCCTTTTCCCTACTGTGGAAATCCCAGGCAATGATCGGGACTTACGTTGCTTTTTCGGCTCTCCCCAAAAGGGAGAGGGGAATTTTTCCTCACCCTAAATTCTGAACGATTTGATATTTCCCCCCTTATCGACAAGGGCGAGGGTTTTAATAATAAATTTTGCCGCCGCCCCAGCTAACTCCCTTGAGTTGAGCCGAATAAAGCACATAGCCACTAATTTCCTTGAGGTTTTGCTCGGTTAAGCCCCTCATAGTGGGGAAAATATCGGTACTGCGGAGGCTGGGATGTAACTCATAAATTTCGCTCTCCCCGTCAAAAGTGGTGGGGTTTTTCAGGTAGTCGATCATTGCCAGCAAGTTATCCCTGGGGGGAGTAGCGAGTTTGAGGCTTTCCATATCTAACCCGACGTTAGGATTAGTGTAGGTGGCACCCCCGGCATGGCATGTAGCACAGGCGGAGTTGAATAACTTTTTGCCGTTACTCAATTCTTTAGGGGTCAGGACAATGGTAGAGGAACTATCGAATTTAACTGTCCGGGAGGCTTCGTCTAGTTCCTTGGCAAGGGCGGGGGTAGCAATTAAGTTCCAGATGAAACTGAAGAGGGCGACAAAGATTAAAATTGGTTTTAACATGGCTGTTCTCTGCATTTAGGCATAATATTAAAAATACTATGTAGATTGTAGTAGAAGAAATCCCCTTTCCTGCTAGGTATTTGATTCACTCAGGGCAATGGCTCCCTTGGGCAGGGAGATGGGGCAACGATCGCCCCCTTGCTTGGGATATAGTAAACGATGGCTTAAAATGGGGCAAATCAGGGAGTGGCAGCAGTGAATTTAATCCGATCGGAGTTATTAGAATTAAAGGGATATAGCAGTGACCATTATGACTCAGTGGCAGATAAGCTCGATGCCAATGAAGTAGCGATCGATTTACCTTTATCTCTAAAACAAAAACTGGGCATAGAGTTAACAGAAAGACTCTTAGCTAATCGCTATCCCGATGGCATGTATGACAATCTGAAGGAACAAATTAGTCAGTATGCCGGAGTTAGTCGGGATTGTATTTCTGTGGGCAATGGTTCGGATGAATTGATCCGATCGGTTTTGATTGCTAGTTGTTTGGGCAGGGGGGGGATTTTAGTTGCTCTGCCTACATTTTCTATGTATGGCATTTTAGCTCAAGCCCTGGCAATTCCAGTGTATAGCTTAGGGCGGAGGGAGGTGGATTTCACGATCGATTTAGCCCAAGCACAAAAAACGATCGAGCAGGAAAACATTAACGTTGTATTTGTTGTTCACCCTAATTCACCTACGGGGAATTTATTAACAGCGCCAGAAATAGCATGGCTGAGTTCTCTTCCCTCTGATATTTTAGTAGTAATTGATGAGGCTTACTATGAGTTTGCCGGTCATTCCTTAGTAGATGAATTACCCCGCCATCCCAACTGGTTGATTTTACGGACTTTTTCTAAGGCGTTTCGCCTAGCAGCTTTTCGACTGGGCTATGCCATTGCTTCCCCAGAGTTGATTGCTGTCTTAGAAAAAATTCGTCTGCCCTACAATTTGCCCACAATAACTACGATCGCGGGGGAATTAGCTCTAAAATATCGATCGGATATTCTAAGTATTATTCCGCAAATTCAGCAGGAAAGGGAAAAATTATGGCAAATTTTAGATAGATTGCCCCCGCTCAAAGTATGGCGTAGTGATGCTAACTTTATCTATTTTCGTAGTCCCAACGATCGGTTGTTACAACAGCAATTGGCAGAGCAGGGAACTTTAATTCGTTTGACGGGGGGAGGATTACGAGTCACGATCGGTACGCCAGAGCAAAACCGACGCACGATCGAGCGTATTTCTAGTTCTTTAGCTAAGTTAACCTGAGTGCGACAAAAGTTGGAGTTATCAAAGTCTGACTACCCAAGTCCCTTCGGGAGAGGGTGAAGTCAAAGCTGGACAAAAATTTTAACATTTCCAGAAGTATCGAACTCAGGTTGTTAGTCTTCAGGACTAAGGAAAAATTCCTCTCATCCCTTCTCCCTGTGGGAGAGCGCTGGGGTGAGAAAAAGCAACGTAAGTCCTGTTAGTTTAACTATTTCGACCAATGGCAGACAACACCCGATCGAAAACTGCCCCCTCACTAAAAAATTCCTGCTGTACCTGTCCCCAACCGCCAAAGTCTTTGATTGTTAACAACCGATCGATAGGGGGAAATTGCTGGGCAAATTCCTGCTGAATTTGCGGTAGATGGGAGCGGAATCCCACTTTAGCAAACTCCCTTTGGGACTCCTCACTGTAGAGGTAACGGATGAACGCCTCGGCAACTTTGCGCGTCCCCCGCCGATCGACATTTTTATCGATCACTGCGATCGGGTTATCAATGACCAAATTAGGGGAAGGTATGATAAAAGTCCCCTCCTGCCCCTGTTGCTGAGCCAAAATTAACTCATTTTCATAATTGAGTAATACATCTCCCTGTCGCCGTTTAATGAAAATATCAGTAGCTTCACGGGCGTTTTTCGGCAAAATCAACACATTGCTATACACCCGACTCACATAATCCAGCGCCTGCTCAGGGGAGGCTCCAGTTGCCATCACTGCCCCCCAAAGCCCTAAAAAATTCCACCTTGCTACCCCCGAAGTCTTGGGGTTGGCAGTAATCACTTCCACCCCAGGCTTAGCCAAGTCTGCCCAAGTACGAATATTCTTGGGATTACCCGGGCGCACAGCAAACACAATCACCGATCGGGTCACACTGGGGAAACGTTCCTCCCAGCCTGATTCTACCAAACCTTCCTGTTGCAGACGATAGGTATCGATCGGGATACCCAAGTAAGCAATATCAGCCTCCAGACCGTCGATAATTGCCCTAGTCTGGGAACCTGATGCCCCATAACTCTGATTAAAGCGCACCGCCTGACCCGTCTCCGCCAGCCAATCCTGCTCAAATTTAGGAATAATTTTTTGCAGGGCAAGGGCAGGAGCAGCAAAAGCCACTAAGTTTACCTCCACCGTCTGCGTTCTGCCATTGCAAGCAACAATAACCAAGCTACACAGGAGCGCCGCCAGTAGACCCCTTCCCCATTTTCCTGCAAAGTGCATAAAATTACCGTTGTTTATTTCCTTGACAGACCAGGCTTATTAGTATTTCATAGAAGGATGAATTTGTATAGAACGGCTTTTAACAGTAATTTAAGGCTACCCCTATCCGTTCCTGGGGTATTCATGACTGTTTATTTAATTGTCATGCTAGTTTTGCCCTTAGCCGCTCTTTTGGTCAAGGGTTTTAGTCTGCCCCCCGATCGGTTTTGGCAGATTGCCACCAGCAAGCTCGCCCTTGCCACCTACGGGATCAACTTTTCTTTAGCCTTTTTAGCTGCCCTGACTAATGGGGTGATGGGCACATTGGTAGCTTGGGTGTTAGTGCGCTACGATTTTCCGGGCAAGAAAATAATCGATGCCTCCGTAGATATTCCCTTTGCTCTGCCTACAGCAGTAGCTGGGGTAGTTTTGACAGCAATTTATAGCGATAGTGGCTGGATCGGGCGTTTGTTTGCCGCCCAGGGCATTCGCATTGCCTTTGCCCGACCGGGAGTATATCTAGCAATGACATTTATCAGTTTGCCCTTTGTAATTCGCACCCTGCAGCCAGTCTTAAACGACATGGAAAAAGAAGTAGAAGAAGTGGCTTGGTCTTTGGGAGCAAGCCCTACCGTTACCTTTTGGCGAGTGATCTTTCCCCCCCTTATTCCCCACATTTTGACTGGGGTTGCCCTTGCCTTTTCCCGTGCAGTAGGAGAATTTGGCTCTGTTGTTATCATTGCTTCCAACTTGCCTTTTGAAGATATGATTGCTTCTGTATTGATTTTCCAGAAGTTGGAACAGTACGACATCCAAGGAGCAACGGTAATCGGTGTGGTAATGCTGACTATTTCGCTTTTATTGTTGTTTATGATCAATCTCTTACAAAAATGGGGGTCTCATAATGAAGACTAAGGATAGAAAAGATAGATATGTAGATAGTCCTATTGGCAAGTATTTGTTGATTTTCATTGCTTTATCATTTTTAGCTGTAATGATTTACATACCTTTGATGGCTCTCTTACAAGAAGTGATTAAAGGAGGATGGTCTACCTTAATTGGTGCCCTAACCGATCGGAATTTTCGGAATGCTTGCTGGCTTACGGTTTTAACTGCCCTGGTTGCAGTCCCCCTCAACACTGTTTTCGGTCTTTGCACTGCTTGGATAATTGCCCGTCATCGTTTTCCTGGCAGAACATTTTTGATTACGTTAATTGATCTACCTTTTTCTATTTCGCCTGTAGTTGTGGGTCTGATGTTAGTACTTTTATATGGCAGACAGGGTTGGTTAGGGGGATTTCTGGAAGCTATCAATTTTAGGGTGATTTTCTCTTTACCGGGGATCATTTTAGCCACTGCCTTTGTATCCATGCCCTTTGTGGCGCGGGAAGTGATGCCCATTTTAGAAGAAATTGGTAAATCGGAAGAAGAAGCTGCTAAAACCCTTGGTGCCAGCGGTTGGCAGACCTTTTGGTATGTGACAGTTCCCAATATCCGCTGGGGAATTTTGTACGGTGTTTTGCTGACCAATGCTAGGGCAATGGGAGAATTTGGCGCAGTTTCGGTCGTTTCTGGCAATATCGGCGGCAAAACCCAGACTTTGCCCCTATTTATTGAAGATGTTTACTTGAATTATCAAACTGCCCAAGCTTTCGCAGCATCGATCGTGCTGGCTCTGTTGGCATTGGTCACTTTAGTCGTTAAAGAACTATTAGAACGCCGATCGGGCTACAAAAGTAAACCCAGGATACATTAGGAGAGATTATGGAAAAAGAATTAGGAATTACAGTAGATCATATTTCTAAACGATTTGGGGATTTTGTTGCTGTCGATCGGGTCAGTTTAGAATTCAAAGCGGGTGAATTGATTGCCCTTTTAGGTCCTTCTGGGTCTGGCAAATCCACTTTGTTAAGATTGATTGCGGGGTTAGAATTACCTGATGAAGGTAAAATCTTAATCACCGGCAAAGATACAACTTACCAACAGGTACAAGACCGTAACATTGGTTTTGTCTTTCAACACTATGCTTTGTTCAGACATATGACTGTCAGACAAAACATTGGTTTTGGTTTAACTATCCGCAAAACAGCCAAAGCCAAAATTAAAGCAAGAGTAGACGACTTACTAGAATTAGTCCAACTCAAGGGTTTAGGCGATCGTTATCCAGACCAGCTTTCTGGAGGACAAAGACAAAGGGTAGCTCTGGCCAGAGCCTTAGCCGTAGAACCGCAGATTTTGTTGTTAGACGAACCCTTTGGCGCGTTAGATGCCCAAGTCCGTAAAGAACTAAGACAATGGTTAAGAAGGCTCCATGATGAAGTGCATGTAACTACTGTGTTTGTCACCCACGACCAAGAAGAAGCCATGGAAATATCCGATCGGATTGTTGTTATGAACAAAGGCAGAGTAGAACAAATTGGCACGCCAGCAGAAATCTATGATCATCCTGCTACTCCTTTTGTCATGCAGTTTATTGGACCAGTCAACATAATGAAAAATGGCGATCGGGGACAGTTATTCATTCGTCCTCAAGATGTAATTATTTCCCCAACCCCTGGAGTTGATAGTAAAGTAGCCAGGGTTGTTCGGATAATCAACTTGGGCTGGGAAGTGCAGATCGAGTTATTACTTAAAGAAGGAGAAACTCTCATGGCTCACTTATCAAGAGAAGACTATGAAAATCTACATATATCAACTGATCAACAGGTTTTTATTACTTCTAAAGAAGCTCGTTCATTCCCCCTCGACTATATGATTTAATCATGATTAAAAATGTAAATTTTCTGGAGGAATAATTGGCTCTAGAGCTAAATGATGCTATAGTTCTATTACTAGAGAATTTCATTTGTAGTCAAATATCTGGGGAGGAAGTAAACAAAAGTAATGTAGTTTCTGAAATTTTCTAGTTTATATTATTTGTTAGTAAGGAGAAAAGCATGAAAATCGCCAACAACATTACAGAACTGATCGGGAAGACTCCCCTAGTTTATCTCAATCGTATTCCCCAGGCAGAGGGCTGTGGTGCCACGATCGTTTTGAAGTTAGAAAGTATGAATCCTTCTTCTTCCGTGAAAGACCGGATAGGAGCGGCTATGGTGCTAGACGCAGAAAGAGAAGGTCTTATCCATCCCGATCGGACTGTTTTGATTGAACCTACTTCGGGCAATACGGGCATAGCCTTGGCGATGGTGGCAGCAGCGAAGGGCTATCGTCTGATTTTAACGATGCCAGACACGATGAGTTTAGAAAGACGGGCACTTCTGCGTGCCTACGGGGCTGAATTGGAACTGACCCCAGGCAAAGAGGGGATGCGGGGAGCGATCGGGCGCGCCATGGAACTAAAAGAGACCATCCCTAATGCCTTTGTCTTACAGCAATTCAACAATCCTTCTAATCCTGCCATTCATGCTAAAACAACCGCTGAAGAGATTTGGCAAGACACCGATGGCAATGTAGACATTCTTATTTCTGGGGTAGGCACAGGGGGAACAATTACTGGGGTCAGTTCTGTAATTAAAGAGAGAAAGCCATCTTTTCAAACGATCGCGGTGGAGCCTGCCAACAGCCCTGTTCTATCGGGAGGAAAACCTGGTCCCCACAAAATTCAGGGCATTGGCGCTGGTTTTGTGCCTGGAGTATTACGCACGGATTTAATTGATGAAGTTATTACTGTGACCGATGAAGAAGCCTTTCATTTTGGCAGAAGACTAGCGAAAGAAGAAGGTTTACTGTCTGGTATTTCGGCAGGAGCGGCGGTGACAGCAGCAATTAAAGTAGGAAAACGCCCGCAAAATGCTGGTAAGTTGATCGTGGTAATTCAGCCCAGCTTCGGCGAAAGATACCTAAGTACAGCGATGTTTAGTGATCTTTTAGGAGAAGCGATTTTGCAACGAGTGTAAGATGTTAGAGCTCTCTGCCAAACTGGAATACAGTCTCCTGGCGTTGATCGAGTTATGCAAACACTATGAAACCAGAAAAACGATCGGGACCAAGGAGATTGCTCACAGCCAAAATATCCCCGATCGTTATCTTGATCAGATTTTGGCAGAACTAAAACGATCGGGTATAGTAGATAGCTTTCGCGGTGCTAAAGGAGGACATCGTCTTAATCGCAGTAGTAAGGAGATTACCTTAGCTGAAATTATCAGGGGGCTAGAACCAGAAAAACGGAGAACCCTCCGAACAGAATCTAGTGCCAGTCGCAAAGCAGTTCTTTCTCTTTGGCAAAAGGTAAAAGAAGAAGTAGAGAGCAGTTTAACAAATGTAACTTTAGAAGACTTTTATCGTCATAGCCAGAGCCTAGAACAATCCCCGCCTATGTATTATATTTAAGTTATGTTATTTGTCTTCTTTCAGGTAAAAATTTTCCTTCGTTTTTTGTCAGGAATGATAAACGAGTTGCATAGCCCTTTTCCATTTTGGGAGAAGGGCTTGAGGGGATCAGGACTTACCTTGCTTTTTCTGAAACCTTCTCCCTTTTGGGGAGAGGGAACAAGAAAAAATTGATACACTTCCCTTCTTCGCCCTGTGGGAGAAGGGATTGAGGGGAATTTTTCCTTAGCATAAGTCCTGGGGATAATAGCTAAATACGCTTTTTAAGAGCAGTCAAACGCTGATTTGCGGTCTCGTTTTTAGGATCGATCGTGAGAGTCTTTTCATAGGCTTCGATCGCTTGGGGCAATAACTTTTTCTTCTCGTAGGCATGGGCTAGATTATTCCAACCGATCGGGTAATCAGATTTTGCTTCTACGGCTTCTTTGTAATACTTGATAGCAAGGTCGTACTGCTCCTGGGCAAAGTAGGCATAGCCAAGGGCATTTAACACTTCCGGCATTGGTTCTTTAGCTAGTTTTTGTGCCTGCTGTAGTTCCTTAATAGCCGCCGCAAATAGCTTCTTTTTTAGGTAAACACTACCGAGTTCATAGTGTTCTTGCGGAGTACCCTTCTGCTTCTGGAGCTTGGGTTGCAAATCGCTAATTACCTTCTCTAACTGGCGGTTCTTCAAGATTTGCCGCAAAATTAAAACAGCAATAACTACTAAAATTCCTACTAACAACAATAGGTAAGAAAAGGCTAAAGGCGTATCCATAATAGTTAAAAAACGACGGTACAATATCTTAGCAAATTATCTCAATTTTAACGCTCTGCTCAAGTAGGTACTCTATTGAATAAACGATCTTCATATTTAGTCAGATAACTACTGCCAGAAGTACGATCGAGGGTTGATAAAATTAAATGTACTAAGTCATAGGAACGCACAACCTCATGGGCTAAGATGGCATACTTGGTTAACTGCAGTGGGCTTAGTTCTTCCAACTTCATCCAATCTTTTACATACACAGCATCAGACCATAGGTACTGATGACCTAAATAAGGATTTTGTAACATTAAAGGCTTGAATGTGCGACTGCCAAACCCCCAAAATTTGTGGAACTGAAACCCTTGGGAACGCAAAAAACGATCGACATCCGCAAATAGAGGTTGGTTTTTATAAAGTTCGACAAATTCTACTTCAGTTTGAATCACAAGGGTGTTAGGTAAGATCCGTTGAGCATTTTCAAAGATCATCAGCTCTGCCCCTTGAACATCGATCTTAATTAAATCTGCGGCTTCAATTTCTGCAATCGAATCGATCGTTTTTGTCTCTACAGGATGAGTATCTACTAGAGTGACTACTTCTGCCAAATTTTGAAATTTTGTCAGGAGAAGGTCATTAGGTTCAAAAAGAGAACCAGTCAAGTTCCAATTGGTTTCATAAAATGTAGCGGGCTGACCATTTCCGACAAAATAAGGAAAAATTGATGGGGAGCGCCGTAGGTTTGATTTAGTTTTTCGCACTCGGCTAAATTGGGTTCAAAGCCTATGATCTTACCTTTGCCTGCTTCCACGATCGTTTGGTAAGGGGGAGTTTCGCTGAGGGCAGCACCAATATCTAAAATATGAATCAAGAAATCTTCAGGGAAGAAGTCTAAAATACTCCACATGGTTCATAAGTTAATGTCTAAAATTAAAATACTTGATTATCGGTGTACTAGCAAAAGTTTTTTCAGAACCATTAGTATTGGCTTCCTCAAAATACAGGGGAGCGTAAATCTTGTATAATAAAAGAGTTTTATAAAAATTTACCCATGAAATCGGCTCCCACGATCGCTATAGCTCACCTTGGTTGCGAAAAGAATCGCGTCGATACTGAGCATATGCTAGGACTACTGGTACAGTCGGGTTACAACGTCGATACTAACGAAAATCTGGCTGACTATGTCATTGTCAATACCTGTAGTTTTATTGAAGATGCTCGCCGCGAATCGATCCGCACAATTTTAGAATTGGCAGAATGTGGCAAGCGTATCGTGATCGCCGGTTGTATGGCGCAACACTTCCAGCAGGAACTCCTCGACGAAATTCCTGAAGCGGTGGCATTAGTGGGTACGGGGGACTATCACAAAATTGTGGAAGTGATCCAACGGGCGGAGCAGGGGGAGCGCATCCATGCCGTCAGTGAGGAGTTGACCTACATTGCCGATGAGACTGTACCCCGCTATCGCACTACTAATAGCGCCGTTGCCTATGTGCGGGTGGCGGAAGGCTGTGACTATCGTTGTGCCTTTTGTATCATTCCCCATCTCCGCGGCAACCAACGATCGCGCCCGATCGAGTCGATCGTGAAAGAATGTCAGCAACTAGCGGCGGAGGGCGTACAGGAGATCATTTTAATTTCCCAAATTACGACCAACTATGGCATTGACCTCTACGGGCAGCCCCGCCTGGCGGAATTATTAGTGGCTTTGGGAGAAGTTGATGTGCCTTGGATTCGGATGCACTACGCCTATCCCACGGGGTTAACGCCCAAGGTATTGAATGCCATCAAGCAGACCCCCAACGTTTTGCCCTACCTGGATTTACCTCTGCAACATTCCCATCCTGATGTTTTGCGGGCGATGAATCGTCCTTGGCAGGGCAGGGTGAACGATCGCATCATTGACCAAATTAAGGAAGCCATCCCCCATGCCGTTCTTAGAACTACTTTCATTGTCGGTTTTCCAGGAGAAACAGAAGAACAGTTTAACCATTTATTAGAATTTATCGATCGGCATCGTTTTGATCATGTGGGAGCTTTTACTTTTTCGGCAGAAGAAGGAACACCGGCTTTTAGTCTGCCTAATCAAATCCCAGAAGCGATCAAACAAGAACGGCGAGACGAACTGATGGCAAAACAACAAGCTATCTCTTTAGCGCAAAACCAAAAAGAGATTGGCAAAATTGTCGATGTTTTAATTGAAGAAGAACACTACGAAACCCAAGCCGCGATCGGGCGATCGGCACGCTTTGCCCCCGATGTGGATGGCTTAGTCTATGTGGAAAGTAGCGATCGTTGCCGCATCGGCGAAATCTGCCCAGTAGAAATCCTAGACTGTGACATTTACGATCTCTATGGCAGAGCCGTATAAAGATGTTTACATTCCAGAAGAGCTAAAATTCCCCCAAACTGGTGTTTGTCATCAAAATAAAAGCAGACCCTACGTCATTTTTAACATGGTCTCTTCTGTGGATGGCAGAGCTTCCCTGCAATGCAGTAGCAAAACCGATCGCAGAGTGATGGCACAACTGCGCTCCCAAGTAGATGGCGTGGTATGGGGCGGCGGCACCATTCGTACCGATCCCATTGCCCTGAAATTACCCGATGACCTAATCCCAGTTAAGTTACCTGTAGGCATTGTCTGGACCCGATCGGGACATCTGCCTGGCGGTCATCCTTTATTCCTTCATTGCCCAAGATTAGTTTTTACTATGGCAAAAAAACGATCGTTGGGAGATTTAGAAGCAAGACATCTTGTGCATTATGTATCTTCTGTAGAAGAGATGTTGTTCATTTTATGGCAGACCTATCATATCAAAACCCTTCTAGTAGAAGGAGGAGCCACCTTTAATCGTTTGTTATTAGAGCAAAACATCGGTGAAGAGTTATTCTTAACCTTAGCATCCTTCCTAGTAGGAGATCAAACAGATACTATCTTACAAAGCGGTCTCACAAAACCCCTATCATTAAAACTGCGATCGGTTAAACAAGTAGAAAACGATCTCTACCTGCGTTACCAAATCATTGCAGCGCCTTGATCGCCTGTTGCACCCGATCGATCCACTCACGGTCTTGCGCCGCTTCATACAGCTTTAAGGCTGTCTGATAATGGGAAAGAGCCTGTTGTTTATCCCCCTTGCGACTGAACAAAGCCCCCAAACCCAAATGAGTAACGGCATAGTTAGGATTTTTCTCCAAAGATTGACGATAGGCTTGCAGCGCTTCTTCATCCTTATTTTGTTCCGCGAGAGCAAGACCCAGACCGGTATAGTCTGTCCAAATTTCCTCTTTACCTAAACTGATTGCCTGGCGCAGAGCTTTAATCGCTCCCTCTATGTCCCCCTGGGTGCGGAGGAGATTACCTAAATTGCTAAAAGCAATGCCATTGTTAGGATCGACTTGAATCGCATTTTGAAACGCCTCGATCGCTTTGGTGGTTTCCTTTTGATCGGCGTAAGCACGTCCCAAATTGTTGTAAGCAGCGGCATACTTGGGGCTAATTTGAATTGCCTTTTGATAGGACTCGATCGCTTTGGCTAATTCCCCCTGGCGACGATAGGCTAAACCAATGCCATTGAGGGCGGCAGGATTGCGGGCTTGTAAAACTAAACTGCGGCTGAAAGCAGCTTGAGCTTCCGTAATTCTACCTACTTGTAAAAGAACATTGCCAAAAGCATTAAATAGCTCTGGACTGCGATCGTTGAGTTTCACGGCTTGGGCGTAGGCAGCCGCAGAGCCTTCTATATCCCCCTGACTGTTGAGGGCAATGGCAAGATTATAGTGCGCATTGGGGAAATCGGGCTTGAGAGCAATCACCGATCGGTAGGCACTAATGGCACCAGTGTAATCCCCCTCCTCGTAGAGTGCCACCCCCAGAGCAAACTGGGCGGGGGCGTTATCCGTCTGGAGCGCCACCCCCTTGCGCAACACCTCGATTGCTTCCTGGCGCTTGCCCTGCTTTCGTAACACCGAACCCAAGCCACTGTAAGCAAGTCCATAATTAGGATCGAGCTTGAGCGCCGTTTGAAATGCCTCCGCCGCCGCCGCTAGATTTTGCCGTTTTTCCTGAGCCAAGCCCAAATTGTAGTAGGTGGGAGCCAGACTTGGTTCTGCCTTGCTCAGTTGAATCACCCTTTGATAGGCACTAATCGCCCCAACCATATCCCCCTTTTGAAATAGAGCAATCCCCAGACCATAGTGGGCAGGAATATAATTAGGATCGAGTTTGATTGCCTCGCGGTGGGCGTTGACTGCCCCGTTTAAGTCGCCCCGTTGTCTCAGGGTCACCCCCAAACCGTAGTGAGCGGAAACTAAGTTAGGATTTAACCCGATCGCCTGACGGTAAATCTTTTCTGCCTCTACCAGATTATTTTGTTCGCGCAACGTATTTGCCTTTTGCACCAGACTAGCAGGACTTTCCGTAGACTGGGCATAGACCACTAAAGGGCTAAGGAGGAGAAATCCTAGACTTTTATAGATCATTTCACTTCTCAACGCTGCCGACAGGTGCAGTTTATCACAATCTCCTCGACCCGATCGGGTTTGCACTGTCAGTCTCTCAGTAATCTCTAATAAACGATCGGCTTAAAATAAAAGATAAGAGCCAATCTCACACTTCTCATATCTAACAGAACTTACGCTAAGGAAAAATCTCCCTCAATCCCTTCTCCTACAGGGGGGAGAAGGGAGGTAGATCCTCTCCCTTTTTGGGAGAGGGTTGCAGAAAAAGCAACGTAAGTCCTGATTCGATTGTTGTGATATTTGTACTCCCGATCGATACAACAGTCCTCATCACTCTAGTAATGCACTTGTTCTACATTCACTTCAGTTGTATGATTTGGTAGTAGATATACTTTTACTCTATGACCTGCCCCGATCGTTATGCCCAGTATCTCCTCGATGCCATCCCT
>PHFO01000026.1 GCA_002861535.1 Cyanobacteria bacterium M5B4
GGCTTCACTTTTTTTTGACTGCTCCTGGGGGGGGGCGGGGGGGCGGCAGCCTTTTCTACTGGTTTGGTGAGTTGACTGGTTTGTTGGGCGGGTTTAGCGCCTGGGGGGGGAGGAATAGGAGGCAAAGACATAGGAGTTATCCAAAATAGGTGACTTGTCTAAATTTAGCGAAAAATTAACCCACACGTAGCCTGATTAGGCTAAAACTATATTAGCTTTACATTGGTTTACTTTAATATCCATGAACATTATTAGTGCCCTTAAGTTAGAAAACAAAACTCGATCGAGACAAAAACAGCAGGAACAAGCCCATCCTAAAGCTACTAAGGGCATTGAGATTAAGTCAAAGCGTGAGATTGAAATTATGCGGGAGTCTTCCCGCATCGTTGCCACCGTGTTAAAAGAGGTGGCGGAGATCATGAAGCCGGGCATGACCACCCTGGAAGTGGATGCCTACGCGGAAAAACGGATCAGGGAAATGGGTGCTGTGCCTAGTTTTAAGGGTTATCACAATTTTCCTGCCAGCATTTGTATCAGTATTAACAGTGAGGTTGTCCACGGCATTCCCAGCCCGCGCCGTGTCCTCAAGCCCGGCGATGTGGTCAAGGTGGATACTGGTGCCTATAAAAATGGCTTCCATGGGGATTCTTGCATTACGGTGATTCTGCCGCCGGTCTCCGATCGGGCTGCTCGCCTGGCTAGGGTGGCGGAGGAGGCGCTATTTAAGGGCATTGCCCTGGTAAAAGCGGGTGCCTATCTATTGGATTTGGCGACGGCGATCGAGTCCCACGTCAAGGCTCACGGCTACACGATCGTGGAAGATTTTACTGGACATGGGGTAGGGCGCAATTTACATGAGGAACCGGCAGTATTTAACTTCCACACTCACAAACTCCCCAACGTAAAGCTCAGAGCCGGTATGACCCTGGCGATCGAGCCGATCGTCAATGAAGGCTCGCGCCATGTCAGAATTTTGAAAGACAAATGGACGGCGGTAACGGTAGACAATAGTCTTTCGGCTCAGTTTGAACACACTGTTTTAGTCACGGAAACTGGTTACGAAATTTTAACCGATCGTTCTTTGGTACCGAGTCTGGCGGTAGTATAATTACTTGCCTATTTTGCATAACAACAGAACCTAGACCAAGTAAACACTCCCCTCAATCCTTTTTCCCACAGTAGGGAAAAGAGAATAGGTCAATTTTTTCTAATTCCCTTTTCCTTTTTGGGGCGGGGGGTACGAATAACGTTGTCTAAGTCCTGAGAGTTTTTAGTTTGCATGAGTCCTGTGTAAAATAAAACCTGATCTTTAAGGGTTGCTTCTTTGCAAACTTCCTACTGGCAACTGTTGCCTTACATTAAAACGCAATGGTGGCTTTTAACCAAGGCAATTCTCTGCACGATCGTTTATATCGGCGGGATGCCTATTTTAGCAATGATTTTTGGTTTGGTGTCAGAGGCGGTAGGAGAGGGTAGTATTGCCAAGGTCAGCGCCGTTTCTGGCTATACAATGGCTCTGTTTGTGGTGCAGGGTCTGTGTCAGTATGGACAGGATGCCATGATGGCAAAGGCGGCTTTGCAAATTACGAAGGATTTACGGGTAGATGCTTTTTCCTACTTACAATCTTTGGATTTACACTATTTTGCTGAATCGCGGGCGGGGGATTTATCCTATCGCTTAACGGAAGACATCGATCGGATTGGCGAAGTAATTGGTAAGTTTTTTTATCAGTTTGTACCCTCGGTGTTACAGCTATTTTTGATTTTGGGCTATATGCTCTATTTGAATTGGATTTTAACTCTAACGGTCTTAATTGTTGCTCCTTTATTGGCAATTATTGTGGCATGGTTCGGGGATAAAATGTTAGCTCTTTCTCGCCGTAGCCAGGATCAAGTTTCTAATTTAGCAGCATTTTTAGCGGAGATTTTTAGCGGGATTCGCCTAGTCCGAGCCTTTGGGGCTGAACAGTTTGAAACCGATCGGTTTCAGGTAGAAGCAGAATTTCATCGGCAGAGTAAGTATGCCACCGATCGCATCCGATCGATTCAATATCCTGTAGTGAGTTTGTTACAAGCTGTAGCAATCATCATTTTAATATGGATTGCCGTGTGGCAAATTTCTCAAGGGAGCCTAGAGGTAAAAGAATTTGTCTCCTTTTGTGCCGCTGTTGCCCTTTTAATTGACCCTATTCGTAATGTTACAACTAACTATAATGAATTAAAACAAACCCAGGCATCCGCCGATCGGATTTTTGAAATATTCAAGCTAAAACCGGCAGTGATTGAACAAAAAGATGCTACAGATTTAGGCGCAATTCAGGGCAAAATTGAGTTACAAAATGTATATTTTAAGTATCCCGACCAACCAGAATGGGTATTACAAAATATCAATACTGTTATTTTCCCAGGAGAAATTGTCGCCCTTGTCGGTGCTTCTGGAGCCGGTAAAAGTACCCTCATAAATCTATTGTTGCGTTTCTATGACCCCTGTCAAGGTAAAGTGCTAATTGACGATCGGGATATTGCCCAGGTTACGTTGAAAAGTCTGCGTCATCAAATTGCAATTGTCCCCCAAGAAACTATTTTGTTCTCCGGCACGATCGGTGCTAACATCGCCTTCGGTAAGACAGAAATCGATCGGTTAGAGTTAGAAAAGGCGGCTAAAATTGCCAATGCCCACGATTTTATTATGCAACTACCAGACCAATACGATACTTGGGTGGGGGAGCGGGGCGTAAATTTATCTGGCGGACAAAGGCAGAGAATTTCTATCGCCAGAGCCGTTTTACATAACCCTAAAATCCTCTTATTAGATGAGGCAACCTCTGCCCTGGATAGTGAATCGGAGGCTTTAGTCCAGGAAGCGCTACAAAGATTGATGCTCAACCGCACCGTTGTAATTATTGCCCATCGGTTAGCTACAGTGCGAAATTGTGACCGTATCTTTGTCCTAGAAAAAGGACAGATAATTGAATCAGGTAATCACAATGAACTACTTGCCCTCAATGGTCGTTACAGTCAACTCCATGCCCGTCAATTTGC
Source organism: Cyanobacteria bacterium M5B4 (assembly GCA_002861535.1). Taxonomy (GTDB): domain Bacteria; phylum Cyanobacteriota; class Cyanobacteriia; order Pseudanabaenales; family Pseudanabaenaceae; genus M5B4. The sequence continues at coordinate 3,043 of PHFO01000026.1, forward strand.
TTCTTCCTAGAGCGCCAGAACCAAATGATCACACCAATTAAAGCTAAGACAGAAAATCTTAAAATATAGCTCACTAAATCCGCAAGGGGAATAATCTTGCCGCAAAAATAGGCAAGGGATGTCATAGTTACGCCCCAAGAAATTGCCCCCAAGCTGTTAAAAACTAAAAATCGGGGGTAACTCATTCCCGCCATGCCCGCCAAAGGTCCAGCAAAAATGCGTAAAAGCGCTATAAATCGCCCAAAAAACACCGCCCGATCGCAATTGGCATTAAATTTCTCCCTGGCTTGTTCAATTTGTTCACTAGAAATAGCAAATACCCCAGCAATGCGGCTAATAAGAGTCATGCCGCCCCAGCGACCGAGCCAGTAGCCGCAACTGTCGCCCAAAATTGCCCCCCCGATCGCGCTCAGGAGTACAGCCCAGTAATTAAGCTCACGATTTCCTGCCAAAAAACCACCAATTAACGTCAGAGTTTCTCCCGGCAGAGGGATTCCCGCATTTTCCAATAGAATCCCCCCAAAAATGATGCCATAGCCGTAGCGATGGGCAAGGTCAAGAAGGGTCTCTAAGTCAAAAACTTCTGCCACTACTGATCTTTTTATGATTCCTTAATAATTATACGCCAGACCCAGCGATCGGTTGTTATACTGGGAGTCTATGGTCGGGGAAAGTTTGGTGCAAAGCCAACGCTGTCCCGCAGCTGTGATGAGTTTCTCTAAGTCAGAATGCCCTTCCATAGTCATAGTTCTATTCATCTCTGCGAGGTACGGAAGATGTCCACAATTGTTTATGTATGTACGACCTGTGCCAGCACTTGGCAAAATGGGAAAAAAGTAGGAACTAGTGGCGGAGAAATCCTGTTAGCAACTCTAGAAGCTGAAAATGGTACTACTAATCTCACAATTAAACCTGTAAATTGTATGAGTGCCTGTAGTCATGCCTGTTGTGTTGCCTTTGCCGCCCCTGGCAAATACTCCTATATTTTTGGAGATTTACACCCTGAAGTTGCCGGCGATATTTTAGATTGCGCCCGCACCTATGACACAAAAACTGATGGTATGATAGGCTGGAATGAGCGCCCAGAAGCCCTCAAAAAAACTCTAATTGCTAGATTGCCGGCACTTTAACGATGAAAAATGGGGAATAACGATCGGTCTATGGTTGGGCACTGTTGTCCTGTTATTCCCTTTATTTTTTGTCGTAATTACTGCCTTTGCCCCTGCTGACTTTAAGCCCTCTGTGAACTGGATTCCCTCTAGTTTTACTTTTAATAACTATGTTAGAGCCTGGACACAAGCGCCCTTTATTTTAGCATTTGTTAACTCTACGATCGTAGCTTTAGTCGTCAGTTTTACCCAGATTCTTACCTCCCTTTTAGCCGCCTATGCCTTAGCCAGATTAAATTTTCCTGGCAAGAATACTGTTTTGTTTATGGTAATTGCCACCCTAGTGATTCCCTTTCAGCTATTAGTATTACCGATATTTTTGATTTTAAGATTCGGTCATTTAATCAACACCTACGGTGCCCTAATTTTGCCAACAGCAGCTAGTGGTTTTGGTATTTTCTGGTTGCGTCAATATATGGAAACTATCCCTAACTCCCTCGAAGAAGCGGCGATGCTAGATGGAGCCGATCGGTGGCAAATCCTGTGGCATATCATCTTTCCCCTCACTCGTCCTGCCATTGTCACTCTATTTTTATTTGCATTTATTGGAGAATGGAACGACCTATTCAAGCCCCTTTTATTTACCACTAAACCCAGCCTACAAACTGTCCAGCAAGTATTAGCAGGCTTTCAGGAACTATTCACTGCGGATTGGTCTCTCCTCATGGCAGCCGTGGTAATTGGTACTATTCCAGTGCTAGTTCTATTTTTAGTAGGACAACGCCAATTATTACGAGGCATTGCCGCCACGGGGCTGAAAAATTAGGGAACATTTGCTCATAATTGAATTCTTTTGTTAGAGTAATAGCAATTTAGAGAATAATGTCAATGATGAAGCAGTTAGTCGCGATCGGGGCAGGGATTTTACTTTCGGTGAATTATAGTGCCCTAGCTCTGACAGAACAGCAGGTAATCAGCCGTCTTAGTTCTATTCCTTTGTTTGTCTTAATGACAGATAAAAACGAACCAGTGGTTCTATCTTTAAATAACAAGGGTAAAGAGAGTCAGCTAGTGCGCTTCTATTTGAGTTTCAGTGATGCCCAAGTTGCATTTCAAGACCTACAAAAATCCAATCCCCAACTAGCTAAACAAGTCAAGATTGTGGCTGCTTCTATGCCACAGTTTTTTGAGTTACAAAAGCAGAACAAAGGGAAAGAAGTAGCTCTGATCCTTGTACCGGCTCGCACCAGCATTGAAGCCACCAGAGCCGTTTTACAGGAACAGGGAAAACCCAGCAATCAATTTGAAGGCATCCCCGTTTTCTTTGCTACTGGTGACAAAAATGGCGGGATGCTGATGATCAGTCAAGGGGATAAAAAATTTACTCCCTTTTACTTCGATCGCAGTGATTTGCAGAAGTTACTTGCTGAATATCGCAAGGCAAATCCCCAGGCACCCCAGCCTAAAATTGATGTCATTCCCCTCGATCGGGTAATCAGCTCCATGATTTCTACTCCCAACAATAAGCCCGATCCAGCCAGTGAAACTTTTCAATTTGTCCCCTCTAGCGCCTCTTTGCAAAAAGCCTTAGAAAGCCAGGGCAAGAAGTAACCTAATCTGATACAGTAGTGCCATCCCTTTAGGAATAACGCTGTGTTAAATTTTTGCTTCCGCCTGCTTAGCCTAGTTTGTCTTTTAACTAGCTTTGCCCTTCCTGCTTTTGCCTTGACTGAAGCTCAAGTGGTAGAACGGTTGGCTGCCATCCCAATTTTTGTCATCACCGATCGGGATGGTATCCCCCTAGTTGGCAGTAATAATGGGGAACAAGACCGCGTCTTACCTTTCTTCTTAAATCCTCAAGATGCAGAAGCTACCGTAGCAACGATCGCTAAACAAGAAGACAAGAGTGCAGACTTAGACGCTCAAGTTGTTGTCCGATCGATGCAAGATATGTACAACTTTATCCAAAACAATCAAGATAATGGTCTTATTTATCAGATTGTACCTTCAGAGTCCAGTTTAGCAGCAGCTAGTGAACTGACAAAGGCAAAGGATGACCAACTGCCCAATGTACCTGTCTTCTTTGCAGTGGAGCAGGGAGGAGAGAATAACAACGGTTTGTTTACAGTCTCCCAGGGGGAACGGGTATTCATTCCCTTTTTCTTTGAAAAGGCAGAACTCGATCGGTTAATTGCGGAAGTGAATAAGAATGACAAACTGAAGACAAAGCCGGAAATAAAAGTCATCTCCTTTTTTCAAGTGTTAAACTCTATGATTGACACAGAAGAAGGTAAACCCAGCCCTGAAGTGGAAAAATTCGCCTTTTTCCCTGCCCAGGCATCCTTTGACTGGATACAGGTCAATCTCAAAGCCGATGGGAAGCAAAGCCCTGCATCTGGGGATAGTGCCCCTAGCGCAAAGTCTTAGTTCGTTCTATAATTTGATCACGATCGTTTGGGAGGAGAAAAGATGAACGAGGCTAGTAAGCAACGTATCCAGGAACATATCCGCCGCAGTACGGGTATGAATATAAGGGAGCAACGCACAGAAAAAGAGAATCAACGCAAACAGCAAATTATGAATCATCTTCGTCTCAGTACTCCAGAATAGTTACTTTATGCGCATTTTGTGTCTGGTGGGCAGCTTTCTCTTTGTGGCTCTGCCCGCTTTTTGTCAGGGGGAAGAACTAGCGAGGATTTTGCAACGATTCGATCGCAATTGTCAGAAAGTCAGTGCTGTAAACTATAGAAGTCCTGAACTGGTACAACCTGGTTCACGTAGGACTTTTTTTGTGTCTGGGAAGTTGCAGCGTCGTCCTCGTCGCGATTCTAAGCTAATCGATCGCAGTTGTTTTCCTGTCAAGGCAGAAACTCTTTCTGTATCTCTGTCTTTTTTAGAACGCAGGGTCAATACAATTCCTCTCTTTCGTCATCGTTCTACTGTCTCTTTTAACTATGTCAAACCGATCGCTTTTTCTCCTGACGGTCGCTTTTTAGTCCTACAGATCGATAGTTCTAATGGTTTAGACTTACAATCAGAGGTGGACATTGTCGATACTGCCGGGGGATTTTTGCCTCTCCATTTAGATATTTGTCCTGAAGCTATTTTTGGTGAGACTTTTGTTGGTTTTATCGACAAGGATCGTGCCCAATTTAGATGTCTATCAGGAAAAGAGAAGGATCGGGAGGTGTGGAATTTGTCCCGCCGATCGAGGGAAAAGGACTAAGTCCTCTCCGAGAACGGAGAGGGAAACTACCTAATCGAAACCCAAAAGATCAAAAATTTCCCGATCCTTTAGGTATTGAGCGTGGAGAGGCTTAGCATCCTCTAGCATTGTTTTGGCAAGACGCAGATACTCGTTCTGGACTGCGATCACCTCTGGCTCTGGTTCCATTTCAAAGACAGTACACTTTTTGAGACGACTGCGGCGGATTGCGTCTACATTGCGGAAATGTGCCAAGGTTTTAAGACCAACTCGATCGTTAAACTTATCGATCTGATCGGTACCATCACTGCGATTGGCAATTACACCACCGAGGCGTACCCTATAGTTTTTTGCCTTCGACTGAATTGCGGCAACAATTCGATTCATAGCGAAAATGGAATCAAAATCGTTGGCAGTTACAATCAAACAGTAGTGGGCATGTTGTAAAGGTGCGGCAAACCCACCACAGACCACATCCCCCAATACATCAAAGATCACTACGTCCGTATCTTCAATGAGATGGTGTTCCTTGAGGAGTTTCACAGTTTGACCAGTGACATAGCCGCCACAGCCAGTGCCGGCGGGAGGTCCCCCTGCCTCAATGCACATGACCCCGTTGTAACCAGTAAACATGAAGTCTTCTGTTCGTAATTCCTCAGAATGGAAGTCTACGCTTTCGAGAACATCGATCACTGTGGGAATCATGCGTTTGGTGAGGGTGAAGGTGCTGTCGTGCTTGGGGTCGCAACCGATTTGCAACACCCGCTTACCTAAATGGGAGAAGGCGGCGGAGAGGTTAGAGGAGGTGGTGGACTTGCCAATACCGCCTTTGCCATAGACGGCAATTACTAGAGCGCCCTCAATGTTCATAGAGGGGTCTTGATGCACTTGCACGCTACCTTCGCCATCTTCTCCTTTTGCCAGGGGGGGACGAAAATTTGCTACTACCATATCTAAATGTTCCTTAAAATTAAAAACTAAAGTAAAACAGAGCCTATCTGCCAATTTGGGCTTTGGCTTCGTATAGGGTTTCAGCGGTGATCAGGCTAATGCCCCGATCGGTGGCAAATTTTTCGGTGTTGCGCTTGACTTTGCCGCGCACAAAGAAGGGAATTTTTTTGAGTTCGGCTTCCCCATCAGCGCTCCAAGGGGGACTTGTCCGCTGTGGCACAACTGCGCTAGCAGGTTCTGGGGCAAGTACTTGGTGCAGATGGCTCCTGTGACCTTCGGCAAACTCAAAGTCTTCTTTGAACATACCGATCAAGTGTTCTTCTAAGCCCATCATCAGGGGATGTACCCAGCTGTCAAAGATGACATTTGCCCCTTCCCAGCCCATCTGGGGGGAGTAACGGGCGGGGACATCCTGCACATGGATCGGGGCGGAAATGACGGCGCAGGGAATGCCCAAGCGTTTGGCGATGTGGCGCTCCATCTGGGTGCCGAGTACCAGTTCCGGGGCGGCTTCTGCTACTGCCGCTTCCACGGCAAGATAGTCATCGCTGATCACGGCTTCGAGGTCGTGCTGTTTGGCGATCGCCCGGACTTCCTTGGCAAATTCACGACTGTAGGTGCCAATACCCACAAGGGTAAAGCCTAGCTCTTCGGTGGCAATTCTGGCGGCAGCGATCGCGTGGGTGGCATCGCCAAAGATAAATACCCGTTTGCCGGTGAGGTAGGTGGAGTCCACCGATCGGGAATACCAGGGCAGACGGGAAGTCGTGGCATCGGCGGCGGTCGTTAACCGGCGGGCATCCCAATTCCCTAAAGTGTCTGATTGCGATCGTGTCAGTACCTCACTGACATCAATACCGGTAAGGGTGCCAATTTCGGCGATAAAATCACGGGTCGCCCCCACGCCGATCGGGACAGTTTTCACAATGGGCTGTCCCAAATTGCGCTGCAGCCAGTTGCAAGTAGTGAGGGCAATTTCCGGGTAGAGGCAGATATTAAAATCGGCTTCAGGAATACGTAAAATATCGGCAACAGTGGCTCCCATAGGGGCAATTACATTCACATCCACCCCGATCGCTGCCAGCAATTTCTTCACTTCCTGAATGTCGTCCCGACAACGGAAGCCCAGGGCGGTAGGACCAATAATGTTGGCTTGGGGACGCCCAGGGCGGTCGCGTCGGGGTAAGGGAACCTGGGACACAGCAGGTAACAGCAGAGTACGGACTAGGTGATACAAAGTTTCGCTGGCACCCCAATTTTCTTTTTTAGAATAGGCGGGCAGTTCCAAACTAACGATCGGGATTGGCAGATTCATGCCCTTGGCTAGGGAGCCTGGCTGGTCTTGAATTAGCTCCGCCGTGCAGCTTTCTCCCACCAACATCACCTGGGGCTGAAAGCGATCGTAGGCATCCCTAACGGAAGTTTTAACCATTTCGGCAGTATCCCCGCCCAAGTCCCGCGCTTGAAAAGTGGTGTAAGTCACAGGGGGACGGCGATCGCGCCGTTCAATCATCGTAAATAGTAAGTCGGCATAGGTATCGCCCTGGGGCGCGTGCAATACGTAGTGCACACCTTCAATGCTGGTTGCTATGCGCATTGCTCCTACGTGGGGGGGACCTTCGTAAGTCCAGAGAGTTAATTCCATAGTGATTCCTAAATCTTTAATCGTCTTCTTCTTTCCAGGGGACGGGCAAACAATTCCGCTAGATCGGCGGCTTGGTCGTAGCCTTGAATCGGGGAAAAGACCAATTCAATCGACCATTTTGTGGTCATGCCTTCCGCCTCTAGGGGATTGGCTAAACCCAGACCGCAGATAGTAATGTCCGGCTGGGCTTGACGACAACGATCGAGTTGTCTTTCCACATCCTGTCCTTCAGATAAAAGCGTTCCTGCCGGTAAAAGGGCAATTTCCGGCTCCAGCAACAGCCGATCGATGTAGGGCGTGCCCACTTCTGCCAACTCCATACCACATTCCTGCGCCAGAAATCTGCTCAGGGGAATCTCTAACTGGGAATCGGGGAAGAGAAAAACTTTACGCCCCTTGAGCACCGAGCGATAGCGGTCTAGGGCAATTTCCGCCCGCTTGACAGCAGGGGCGATCGTTTGGGCAAAAACTCCACTATCAATACCCCAGGCATCGGCAGCCGTCCTCAGCCAGGCAGTTGTGCCGGCAATCCCCAACGGATAGATGCTGGGTAAGAGGGTTGCTCCCCTTGCCGCCAACGATCGCACTGTATTACTGAGAAAAGGCTGGGCGACGAGTAATTTTGTCCCCTTGCCGATGGAAGGCAGATTAGCAGCGCGGCGGGGCGGGAAAAAATAGACGGGACTAATGCCTAACTGATCAAACAGCCTGTGAAATTGATCCTCTACCCCATCGGCGAGAGTGCCCACCACCATTAAGCTGGGAGAATCATCCCCACTCTGGGGCAAAACAGGCACCATTGCTTCTAAGCAAGCATCTTCTCCTTGGGTAAAGGTAGTCTCAATACCACTGCCGGAATAGTTGAGAATCCGCACTTTAGGGAAAAAGCGTTGGTTCAGTCGTTCAGCCGCCTTCGCCAAGTCTAGCTTGATTACTTCAGAAGGACAGGACCCGACCAAAAATAAGGTACTGATGTCGGGGCGGCGGGATAGTAATTGAGCAACAACCCGATCGAGTTCCTCATTGGCATCGGCAAGCCCAGCAAGATCGCGCTCGCCGAGAATGGCGGTTCCAAATCTTGGTTCCGCAAAGATCATCACCCCCGCCGCTGACTGGATTAAATGGGCACAGGTACGGGAACCCACCACCAAAAAAAGGCATCTTGCATCTTGCGATGGAGCCAGACGATCCCCGTCAGACCACAGAATACTTCTCGCTGTCCTCTTTCTTTAAGAACAGAACTCATATCTATTTTTGCTATAGGGACTTCTGTACAAGGCTCTAAAGCCATATTTTCTTCTCCTAAGTTTGACTAAATCTCTATACCTTTAAGATATGTAAGATATGTCTAAGATTATTTCATTTTCATTAACTCATTACTTTTATGTAACTTACTTTAATATATTTACTAATGCCAAAGTTCCCTGAAAAAGTTACAAAGGTTTACAGGAATAGCAACTGGTGAGTATTCTTACAGTTTGTCAGTCAATCGCAGCGAATAACCAATCTCTTACTTGTGTGAAAGGAGTAATGGTCAGAAAATAATAAAATAATTAAAACAATTGCTTAAGATAAAAAGAATATTGAAGAAAAAAAAGACCCTTCAAGATTTACGCTAACTAAAAATTTTCCTCAATCCTTTCTCCCCCTGTGACATGCTTCGACATGCTCAGGCAGTGCAGGGAGAGGACAGAAAAATAAACATTACCCTCCTCCTAGAGCAGAAGAAGGGTAAAAGTTTAATACAGTGGTCTTTCCTGCCCCAACGATCGGGGGCAGAAGAGCTACACTTTCAGAGTTTGTTTATATTCAGCGATCGCTTCTTTGAGGAGGGTTTCTGCCTCATCAGTGATTTTCTTTTCGCTGTTGATGATTTCACTGTAGCGGGGCTTGCTAGTAGCAAGGTAGTTTCTCAGCCCGCGGGTGAAATTGCCGATCTGTTCGACTTCCACGTCATCTAAATGCCCGTTGATTACAGAGTAGATAATTGCCACTTGGTCGGCTACCGGCAGGGGCGAAAACTGGGGCTGTTTCAGAATTTCCCTTACCCGCTGACCCCGCGCCAACTGGTTCTGGGTCGCCTTGTCGAGATCGGAGGCAAACTGAGCAAATGCTACCAAGTCGTCATACTGGGCTAGTTCTAGCTTGATTTTGCCCGCTACCTGCTTCATGGCTTTAATCTGCGCTGCTGAACCGACCCGGGATACAGAAATACCAGGGTTAATGGCAGGGCGCACACCGCCGTTAAATAAGTCCGCCGAAAGGAAGATTTGCCCGTCAGTGATGGAAATAACATTGGTGGGAATGTAAGCCGATACGTCCCCGGCTTGGGTTTCAATGATGGGGAGGGCAGTCATAGAGCCGCCGCCCAGGGTGTCGTTTAGTTTGGCTGCCCGTTCTAGCAGACGGGAGTGGAGGTAGAATACATCCCCAGGATAGGCTTCTCTTCCCGGAGGACGACGCAGTAATAGGGACATCTGCCGGTAAGCTTGGGCGTGCTTGGAAAGGTCATCGTAAATTACTAGGGTCGCCTTACCCTTATACATAAAGGATTCGGCGAGGGTAGCGCCGGCATAGGGAGCTAAGAATTGTAAAGTAGCAGGGTCGGAGGCGTTGGCGGCTACCACGATCGTGTATTCCATCGCGCCGTTTTCTTGCAGTACGTTGACCACATTGGCAACCGTGGAGGCTTTCTGCCCGATCGCTACGTAGATACAGATACAGTCTTGTCCCTTTTGGTTGAGGATAGTATCGATCGCGATCGTGGTTTTGCCCGTTTGCCGGTCGCCAATGATTAGCTCCCGCTGACCACGCCCGATCGGGATCATGGAGTCGATGGCAGTAATACCAGTTTGTAGCGGCTCAAATACAGACTTGCGGGCAATAATACCAGGGGCAGGGGATTCCAGCAGACGGGTTTCATTACTGGGGATGTCTCCCTTGCCATCGAGGGGGCGGGCTAAAGCATCTACTACCCTACCCACAAAAGCCTCTCCCACAGGGATTTGGGCAATTTTGCCCGTAGCTTTAACGGTGCTGCCTTCGGCAATGCGCCGCCCCGTCCCCATCAGTACCGCACCGACATTGTCCTCTTCTAAGTTGAGGGCGATGCCCACTGTGCCGTCTTCAAACTCCAACAGTTCCGATGCCATCACCTGGTCTAGTCCATAGATGCGGGCGATACCATCTCCCACTTGGAGCACGGTACCCACATTAGATATTTGCAACTCTTGGTCGTACTGGGCTATTTGTTGCTTAATAATTGTGCTGATTTCATCAGGGCGGATGCTAATCATTGAAAATCTCCTCTAATTACAAATTGTTAAACACTGGCAAGTAGGCGATTGGACAAACGGCGTAATTCCCCCCGCACGCTTGCGTCTACTACCTGGGAACCCACCTTAAATACCACCCCGCCGATCAAATCTGGGTTAATGGCAAGGGCAAGTTCTACCCTGGATGCCTGGGTCATGGCTTGTACTTTCTGGCGTAGCTGTTCCTGCTGGCTTTCCGAGAGGGGGACAGCGGTCGTCACTTCGGCAAGGGCAATGTTGTATTTGGCGCGCAATAATTTCTGAAACGATCGGCAGATTTGTCTTAAAAACGAAATCCGTTTCCGATCGACCAACAGCATGAGAAAGTTCAGGGTAAGGGGGTTAACATTGCCCCCAAAAACCTGGCGGAGAACCTGCTTTTTCCCTTCCTCCTTGATCAGGGGCGTATCTAAAAAACGCTTCCATTCATCCACACTGGCAAGGCTAGTCAGGATCAAAGAAACATCATTGCCGATCGCCTCCAGGATATTTTGCTCTTCCCCTAAACTCAAAAGCGCTTCCGCATAGGGTTCAGCGATCGTTTCGCTAAAGCTACTAATTTTCATAGGCGGGCAATACTCCGTTCAATCAGTTGGTGTTGTTGGGACTCGCTCAAACCCCGATCGAGATAAGCTCTAACTTCTGCTAGGGCGCGCTCCACAATTTCTTGCTTTAGTAGCAGTTGCACCCTTGCCTGTTCTGAGGCAATTTCCTGCTCTGCTTGGGCTTTCAACCGATCGATTTCCCCCTGAGTGGTAGCCAAAATTGCTGCCCTTACCGCCGTGGCATCGGCTTCTGCCTTTTTTTGATCGCTTCGCAGGCGGCTTGAGCTTGGGCGAGCTTCTGTTGCTCCTGGGCTAATTGCTCCATTGCCAGCTGCTTCCGTTGCTCTGCTGCCCCGATCAAATTTTCGATCTCCTGTCTGCGATCGGTCAAAATTTTACCGACCACGCCCCGACCCAGGTAGATCAGAACCCCGACAAATATGACAATGTTAAATAGATTTGTTTCTAAAAGATTAGGATTTAAGCCAAACCCTTTCTCTTCCATCGCGGCAAAAATCAAAAGTTCTGCCATACTACACAGTCCCCACTAAACGCTCTAAAATTTGCCGACTGAGACCGCTTACTTCCCCTTCTAATTGAGCAAAAGCAATCGCTTTTTGCTCCTCGATCGTAGCCTTGGCCGCCGCAATCTGCGCCTGAGCCTCTAAATTTGCCTGGGCGATCGCTTCTGCCTTGATCCTATTTGCCTCTGCCTGGGCAGTTTCAATCATGATCTGGGCAGTTTTGCGGGTTTCCGCCGTCTCCCTTTCATAGTCCAAAGCTAACTGTTCCGCCTGTGCCAGACGCGCCTTGGCATCATTATTAGTATCCCTGATGTAGTCGTTGCGACTATCGATCGTTTGCAGTAGGGGCTGGAAAAACGTACTATTGAGAATTGCGACCAGTAAAAGAAACTGAATTGCCATTATGGGCAAAGTGGCATCAAAGTCAAAGAGACCGCCACTTTTTTCCGTCACTTCTACCGCCAACAAAATTGGTTGAAAACTCATGCTTACCTCGCTCTTAGGAAGGCTGTGGTTAAAACCAACAGCCAAGTTACTCGTTCAATTAGCCGGCAAAGGGGTTGGCAAATAGCAGTACTAAAGCTACTACCAGACCGTAGATGGTCAACGCTTCCATAAAGGCAAGGCTCAACAGGAGAGTACCGCGAATTTTGCCATCAGCTTCGGGCTGGCGGGCAATCCCTTCCACTGCCCGACTAGCAGCGTTACCTTGACCCAAGCCAGGTCCTAAAGAAGCAAGCCCGACAGCGAGACTAGCAGCAATGACAGAAGCGGCAGCAACAGTTGGATTCATAGTGTGTTCCTTTTGTGAATAAATTTAATCGTTACAGATTGTGGTCAACTGAGCAATCAATGCCCATGCTCTTCTTCCCCATGCCCTTCCAGGGCTTCACCGATGTAGGTCGCTGCTAGGGTAGCAAAAATCAATGCCTGAATTGAACCAGCAAATAAACCTAACGCCATCATCGGCAAGGGGACAAATACGGGAACGAGGAAAACCAACACCCCCACTACCAACTCGTCCGCCAGGATGTTACCAAACAGACGAAAGCTGAGGGAGAGGGGCTTAGTAAAGTCTTCCAAAATATTGATGGGGAGCAGGATCGGCGTGGGTTGTACATACCTGGCAAAATAGCCTAATCCTTTCTTGCTGATACCCGCCCAGAAATATAGACCGGAGACCAGCAGGGCGAGCGCCACAGTAGTGTTGATGTCACTGGTAGGGGCGGCAAGTTCTCCTTCTGGCAGGGTGATCAATTTCCAGGGAACCAGCGCTCCCAGCCAGTTAGAAACTAAAATAAACAGGAAAAAAGTCCCCACAAAGGGCAACCAGGGACGGTATTCCCGCTCCCCGATCGCTGTTTTAGCGACATCCTGGACGAACTCTAGGGCATACTCCATAAAGTTCTGGAGTCCATCGGGAATCCGTTTGAGGTTACGGGTAGCGAGGCTAGAAAGAATCACTAATACGGCAATTACTATCCAAGTAACGATCAGTACCTGACCATGAACTTCTAGTTTGCCGATGTGCCAGTAGAAGTGTTTGCCAACTTCAAGGGCTGCGAAATTTATCATCATTAAATAGGTTTACCTATGACGAGACGATCGGACTAGGTCTTGAATAGCGTAGAGCAAAATGGCACCCTTGTACGTGACAAAGCCTAAAAAAACTGGAAGAACCGCCAGTTTTTCCCAGCGCAATGCCACAATCATGACGGCAATAAATACCGCTAGACGGGGGAAGCCCAAGCCTCCACCACCGCCGCCAATACGATCGACGCTACGAGCTAACATCCTGAAGTAAACCATGCCGCTACAGGCACCAAGACCATAGCTTAATGCTGTATTGATCCCATAAACCAACCAGGTGGTAACGCCTATAATCGCGCTTAAGACTATCATGACCCCAAAAATGTGGAGCTTGAGTGTTTCATAGGCGCGATCGGGTTGGTCTTCTAAGACCGGTGGCTGGTAAGTTTGGGCGGGTATTACTCTCAAGGATTGCTAGTCTGAATTACCGTTTTTCAGCATATCACCAACTGATCCCCCTGCCACAGTAATCTTCTAATCCTCTTCCATCATCACGATCGTCTCTTCTTTGTTGGTGATCGGACCCTTGAGGCTACGAAATTCTGGCTGTTTGGTGTAGTCCTGTAATTCCCGATCGGAAAGATTTTTGATGTAGTAGGCAGCTTGGACTACCCCCCCAAACACGATCATGTCACCACTTTTGAGTTCGACGGAAGTCACCGACTGTCCATTGACTGTGATGCCGTTGATACTTCTTTTGCCCTCTAGGTTGCCGTCCTGAATTTTATAGCGATAACCCTTGGACTCTGGGTGGGGCATCCTGAGCAAAATCGCGTGTTGACGGGAAATCTTGTCGGACTTTAACACGATCGCATTGCTGCCATCGCGCCCCACAGAATACATACTTGCTTCTAGGTTGTAGGTGCGTTTGCCTTGCTCATCAATGATGACAAGCAAATGTCTAATAGTTTTTTGTTGGGGACTACTCACAGAAACACCAGCCAAAAGGATGAGTCTATCCTACTAGATTGCTAGAGGATTGCCAAAATTCTAGCCAATAGAGTTAACTCCCTCCCAGTAAAGAAGAGAGAAAGCTCCCCTATCTCCCTGGGAATTGCTTCAACTTTAATTTACCCTTACAGCTTTTACAGCCCAAAAACGATTTACAAGAGATAGCTCCCGTTTTGCCAGAGGGGCGTAACTCTCCCGTTTCCTCACCGAAGGAGAGTGATGGTGAAGTCAAGGCTGGAAATTCCCGCCAAGGACTCACCCCCCTGGCTCTGGGCAACGCTAAAATTGTGAAGTAATGTAAAAAAAGAGCAATGCAGGTTTTAACTCAGCCCTGGTATCAAATTCGTCCCCTATGGCAGGGGAACGACCAGATCATCAAGCAGGGACTCCCCTTCAATCGGCTATCTCCCTACTGGCAGATGTTTTTATTGGGGGATGGTGCCCCTACCAGACATCTACAACTCCTCACCCAGTCGGAAATTGTCGTAGATGTAGTACAGATGGTGGATATTGGTGCCAGTGGAGATGATGCCCCCCAGAAATTCAAGCCATCCCCGCTCCCCGTGTCCGTCGCCAGATTTGGTTAAAAAGTGTGACAGGGGAAGTGTTCTCCCATGCTACTTCTTGGTGGTGCCGCACCACGATCGCTGAACACCTGCAAAATCCCGCCCTCCCCATCTGGAAAAGCCTCAATCAGAAGCACACGGAACTCTACCGCGACCTGAAACAAATCTACTACGGGCATTGCCCAGGAGTAGAAGCCACTTTTAACCTGCCTGGTCCCTACTGGGGCAGACATTACCTCCTCTGGCACGGCGGTGCCCCCATCACCTTGATCTACGAAGTTTACTCCCCCCTGCTCCAGAAATATTTGGGAAGCCCTATAATGTAAAAAATTGTAAAGAAGTAATAGCTATGGCACGCTTAGTTCAAATTTTCCTAGCTTGTTGTTTAATTGCCTCGATCGCCATCGGGGGAGGAGCCTACGCCTACGATGCCCCAGAACTGTTGCCTCCCCAACCCACCAACGTCATTGACCTGGGTAAATTTTTATCAGACTTCGAGAAAAGCACCCTAGACCAGAAATTAGGAGAATTTGAACGCAAGACCGGTTGGAAACTCAGGGTTTTAACCCAAGTGGATGTCACCCCCGGCAGAGCGGTAAAGAACTTTTGGGGGCTGAACGACCACAGTGTGATGTTAGTTGCCGATGGCAGAGGCAGAAACCTACTCAACTTTAGTGTGGGGGATGCGGTGTACGATTTATTACCGCGCACTTTTTGGATCGAGTTGCAGTCCCGTTACGGCAACCAATTTTTGTCCGCGACCAGGGGGAAGACCAAGCGATCCTTGCTTCCCTGGATGCAATTATGACCTGCCTGGCTAAAGACGGCTGCGCTGTGGTGCCGGGCTTGCCCCAAGAGCAGTGGATCCTTACCTTGATGACCTCGATCGTGGGGGGCTTAGTATTTGGTTTTGCCGGGCATCCCCGCAAAGAGGGAGAAATTTTTGCTTGGAAGTGGGCACTAGCCCTTACGCCTCTGTGGGGTATGCTCTTTTTTGCCTTTGGCATAGGACCGATCGTCAGTCGCACTAGCGAAATTTTACCGATCGTGCGTAACCTCGCTGGCTTTGTGGGGGGCAGTATCATCGCCTATCTAATTCCCAGCCCTAGCAAGAGCGTAAAATCTACTTAAAAACCACGCCCCTTTCGCGTTATCCTTAGCTTATGGCGTTACTACACTTCCATGAAATTTAAAACCCCAGTCCAGCAGCAGTGTTACGAGAAAATACAGCCTTGGCTCAACGAAAGCTACCCTAATACTCACACCCCCCCCTACGAAATCCCCCTGTTTGTAATACCCATGGGGTCTGCGACGGCAATGATAGAAGTTTCCCCCATGGGGGACAACGAAGCCCTGATTTTAGTGTGGGCTTATGTTGTCACTGGGGCTGACCTCCGTCCCGATCTGTTGCGCTACCTGTTACAGAAAAATTACGAACTGCAATTTGGCGTATTCAGCATCGACGAAGAAGGAGATATTCGCGTACATGCCTCTTTGATTGGTTCTACCTGTGACAAAAAAGAATTGCTGACCAGTGTGTCATCAGTTTTAGAAACCGCGGATATGTATGATGACGACATTGTTAAAACCTGGGGCGGCAAGCGTGCCCTCGATCGGATGTTGGAGCAATAGACTATGAATTTGCGCACCCAAGCCCAGCAAGCCTGCTACGAAAAAATTAAGGTATGGCTCCAGGAGTTATATCAAAATGATGTCTATATGCCCGATGACGAACTGCCCATTTTTGCCCTCCACGCCGGTTCTGCGATCGCTGTAGTAGAGGTACAGGAATACGGCGATGACGAAGCCCTAATTAGCATTTGGTCCTATGTTGTTACTGGGGCAGCCATTAGGCAAGACCTGCTTGACTATCTCCTGAGACAGAACAATAAGATCAAGTTTGGCGGTTTTAGCTCGATCCCGAGGATGACATTCTCTTCCACGCCGAATTGGTAGGCTCCACCTGCGACAAAAAGGAAATTGAAACCTCTGTCAGTACCGTCCTCCATACAGCCGATGAATACGACGATATTATCGTCAAAACCTGGGGCGGTGAGCGCGCTATCGATCGGATGCTGGAATTAAACTAACAGGAGAAGGGGAGAATTTACCCTCTCCCTAAATTTTGTGTAAAATATTAAGGAATGATTATATTCCCTGTTGGTACCTCAGATAGAAGACATTCATTCTCAATTCGATGTATTTCAAATACATTGATATAGCTCCTTTAGTTCAGGTAAGCGTTTAACATGACTATTAGTCCCCATCGTCCTTCCACTGCCAGTTCCGATCGTGACCCCAAAGAATACTCCTACAAGCGACCCATATCCCAGATTATCCGCGAGCGTTTAGACCGAGAGAATATTCCATACCTAGCGAATGACTCCATTGCGGAATATATCAACGCATCGGAACGGGAGCAGTTGAAGCAGGAGATTGAGGAAAAATTACAGAGCTTGTTTGACTCGATGATCATTGATACGAGCAACGACCACAACACTAGGGAAACTGCCCATCGCGTGGCGAAAATGTACGTGGATGAGGTGTTTAAGGGGCGTTATCACCCCATGCCCAAGGTGACGGATTTCCCCAATGCCAAGGAACTAGACGAAATTTATACTCTGGGTCCTATTACGGTGCGCTCTGCCTGCTCCCACCACTTTGTGCCGATCGTGGGTCATGCCTGGGTGGGAATTATCCCCAGCGATCGGGTGATCGGCATTTCTAAGTTTAATCGTATTGTGGACTGGGTCCTCAGTCGTCCCCACATCCAGGAAGAAGCGGCTGTCATGGTCGCCGATATTATTGAGAAACTGATTCAACCCAAGGGGCTAGCCTTTGTGATCAAAGCCCAGCATATGTGTATGTCCTGGCGGGGTGTCAAGGAGCCGGAAACTAAGATGATCAACTCGATCGTGCGCGGGGCTTTCCGTTCTGATCCCCATGCCAAGAAGGAGTTCTTTGATTTAATCCGTGCCCATGGTTTTAATGATCATCGCTAGGGCTATTGTCTTGTTATTTCTGGTGGGACTAGCTTGGGTCTCGCCAGTCTATAGTGCAATCAACGACGATCGCTTTGATGGCAACATCTTTGTCCTCTACGGTGGCAACGGCTCCCTTGTACCTCCTAGAGTTACTTTAGAACAATCGATCGAGGAGTTAAATCGTCCTGCTTTACTGCTATTTTATGTGGATGACAGCTCCGACTGTAAGCGCATTACGCCCCTAATGAATCAAGTCCAGCTCTACTACGGCAAGTTAGTCAGCCTTATTCCGGTGAATGTGGATAGTCTGAACCCTGGCAGTCCCCTGGAGCGGTACTACAGCGGCATAGTGCCCCAATGGGTTTTGGTGAATCTCCAAAATCAGGTCGTCTATGCGTACGAGGGGTTGCCAGAACCAAGGGACTTGGATCAAGCCCTCCGATCGGTTTTAGGGATCGAAACTCCCAGTCCCATGGCACAATTGAAGAACGACTCCCCCTTCTTCAATGAATTTAACCGTTGACCAAATTTATCAAGACCTGGGCATTCCGGGAATCAAGTACCATTTATTTCTCTGTGCCGACCAGACCAAGCCTAAATGTTGCGACCATGCCCTGGGATTAGAGGTGTGGGACTATCTCAAGAATCGCATTGTAGAGCTAAACCTCCAAAAGACGGTATTGCGCACTAAAGCCAACTGTCTGCGCCTGTGCGTCCAGGGTCCAATCCTAGTCGTCTATCCCCAGGGGGTCTGGTACCACAGCGTCACGATCGAAATATTGGAAAGAATTTTGCAGGAGCATATAATTGGCGGCGCGATCGTGGAGGAATTTGTCATCCATGGCAACAGTTAACTTTCAGCGCGATGGCATTGGTTGGCAACTAGGCAAACTACGCCGCCACCTGGGGGAATGGATAGAAGTGGCGACCAGAGTACAGGGAGAGAACAACGCAGATATTTCTATACCGCCCTGGATTACCTACCTGTTAAATTTTTGCGCCTGGGTGATGTTAATCCTCTGTAGTGCCTGGTTGGGGCTAGCAGTTTATCGCTTGGCGCGCAATTATTGGTTAGAAAGGCAGGGCATAGGGTCGAGTTTGGGGGCGGCGCTCCCCTTAGAACCGACTTTAGCTGACCTCCTCCAAGCCGCACAAAAATTTTACCAGCAACAGGACTACTACGCTGCCTGCCGCTATCTCTATCTAGCCCTTTTACAGTATTTAGATAGCCGCAGAATTTTATCGCACCAACTCAGCCGCACCGATGGGGAATACCGCCGATCGTTGGCAGATAAATCTATTCCTAAACTAGGAGAGTACTATAAAGTAATCAATCTCCATGAAAAACTATCCTTTAGCCAATTTGTGGCGAGAGAACAGGACTTTATTGACTGTAAAGATGCTCTCAATCAAGTCATAAATCAGCCATGAAATCAAAAAAGTTATGGATTATTTTTGCCATTGTTGGCGGTGTATTACTATCAGGACTGTTTCTGTTCCCGCCCCGTAACCAACAACAAGTAGGCTCCACCTTTGGTAAAACTCCCGATGGTTATGGTGCTTGGTATGCCTACATGAAGAAACAAGGCTACGAAATCGAACAACTGCAAAAATCAGAAGATAAATTCCTCTCCCAAAAACGATCTAGGGCTACAACTTTGTTAAGAGTTTATCCTGATTTTAGTCATATTTATATTAGCGAAGACTTGGGGAAATGGGTCAGACAGGGTAACAGGGTTGTCTTAGTTGGGGTCAAGACTTCTGCTACTAATGCCCCTTTTAACTCACAGTTAAACACCGATCAGGGACAAGTAACGATCGAGACTAAGCGCCGGC
>PHFO01000027.1 GCA_002861535.1 Cyanobacteria bacterium M5B4
CAAAAGCAACGTAAGTCCTGTTTTTTCTGGTTCTCTCTCCCTGTTTGGGAGAGGGTGAGGGTTTTAGCAAAAGCAACGAAGAGCTACGGCAATTTATACCCCAGGCTTGCGTCTTTCGCCATATTTTAATAAACCCACAAACAAGGCTACACCGATCCCATACTTCAAAATATCAGGCACGATCGGGCTAGGAGAAATAAACCCTTCAATAATGCCAGCAATGACTAACATTGGCACCACGCCAAACACTAAATGGGCAGCTTGTTCCCCATAGACCTGAAAAGCATCTGCCCGCCGCAACCGCCCAGGGAAGAGCAAAGCCCGTGCCAACAATAATCCCGCTGCCCCCGAAATAAAAATAGCTGGCAACTCTAAAGACCCGTGGGGAAAAACAAATGCCCAAAAGGGCAAAGCCAGATTATTTTGTCCTACTAAAGCGCCTACAGTACCAATCAATAAACCATTCAAAAATAAAATATAAATGCTGTAAAAACCGGCAACAATGCCCCCGGCAACCGCATAGAAACATAGCCGTATATTGTTGACCATAATTCCCGCCGAAGAACCAGGCTGATCGGTTAAAATCCTGCCCATCCATAGTTGTCCCTGGTCTCTGACCATAGAAATCATCGAGTCTGGTAATAATAAAGTCATAAATTTAGGATCACGCCAAGCAAACCACCAGCCAATTATCCCCGCCCCACCAAAAATAGCAGTAGCTAATAGAATGTAGGGCAGAGTTAGGCGCAAGGTAGCAGGCAAGCCCCAACGATAAAATTCCCAAATTGATTCGCTTTCCTGGCGGCGTGACCCCTGGTAAATCTGCCTGTAACTGCGCGCAGTCAGTAGTTGTAATTCCTGCACTAGAGTCTCTCCCATGTTGTGGGTGCGCGCCCTCGCTAAATCCCCCGACACCGATCGGTATAAACTAGCTAGGCTGCTAATTTCCCTGGCATTGAGAGAAGCTAAACCCTTCACCTCCGCCTGCTTCAGTAACGCTTCTAGTTGTTGCCAACTGCCTTCGCGGCGCGCAATCCAACGCTTAATATTCATGCTTAACACAACCAGTACAAAGTTATTTTATGGCTATCAGGAAAAATCTCGGATTAGACTACTAAAATTACGAAATTGATGATAGAGTAATAATCTTTGTTTTTCCGCGCTTGGCAAGGGCTAGACCTGTGCCCCACCAGCGTTAGTTATTAGGAGCAAACTATGGGTTACGCAATCATTCAAACGGGTGGCAAACAGTATCAGGTAGAACCTGGTCGCTTCTACGATGTGGAATTGTTACACCAAGAGCCAGAAGATAAACTCGCCATTACCGAGGTGTTGTTGGTCAATTTAGATGGCACGATCGTGGTAGGACAGCCCCATGTCCCCAATGCTGTGGTGGATGCCACCGTAATGAAGCACTACAAGGCGAAGAAGGTTATCGTTTACAAGATGAAGCCAAAGAAAAAGACCCGCAAAAAGAACGGGCATCGGCAACAACTGACCCGCATTATGATAGACACAATTCGGATTGGCGGCGAACAAACAACAACTGCGGCAGAAACTGCCACTACAGAGTCTACAGTAGAATAGGTGGGAATTAAGGAGTAAGATTCATGGCACACAAAAAAGGTTCAGGTAGTACCCGTAACGGTCGGGATTCTAACGCCCAGCGTCTTGGCGTAAAGCGTGGCGGCGGTGAGGTAGTCAGAGCAGGCAACATTTTAGTAAGACAACGGGGGACTAAGTTCCATCCTGGCAATAATGTTGGTATTGGCAGTGACGATACCCTGTTTGCTCTGATCGATGGCACTGTTAAGTTTGAGCGCTATGGCAAGACACGCCAGAAAGTAAGCGTTTACAGTGTTGTAGGATAACTTGATTGTATTAGCCTTAATTTGGTGAACTAATTGCATTTTCCTAGTCAAAGTACTAGCTTTTTCATAGCCCATGATCCCCCTTATTCAGAGATGAGGGGGATTTTATTTGGCTTCCATCCAGTTTTTACCGGTACGAATATCAACTACTAGGGGAACAGAAAGGGGTAAGGCTGTTTCCATAATTTTCTTAATTTGGGGTGTCACGATTTCTGCTTCCTCTACAGGCATTTCTAACACTAATTCATCATGGACTTGTAGTAAAAGTTTGGTTTGGTAATTCTCTAAAAATTCACTCAATTTGATCATTGCTAATTTGATAATATCGGCGCTGGTGCCTTGAATGGGCGCATTGACTGCCGATCGTAATAGCCCTGCCTTACGATAACCAGAAGTAAATTTTAATTCCCGAAAATATCTGCGCCTGCCCAAAACTGTCGCTACATAACCATCCCGTTCTGCCTGGGCTTCTACTGATTTCATATAGGCAAATATTTTGCTATACCGATCGGCGAAGGCATCAATAAATTTCTTAGCTTCTTTGACAGAAATACCCGTCTCCCGACTGAATTTTTGTGCCCCCATGCCGTAGATTACGCCATAGTTGATAATTTTAGCTAAACGTCTTTCTTCGCTAGTAACTTCTGTTTTTTCTAATAGTAATTGGGCAGTGAGAGTATGGACATCATCTCCCCTGTTATAGGCATCAATTAGGGCAGGTTCTTGACTTAAATGGGCTAAAATTCTTAACTCGATTTGGGAATAATCGGCACTTACCATCAGCCAATTCTCTTGGGGTAAAAAACCCGATCGGATGCGTCTACTAAAGCTGGTACGAATGGGTATATTTTGTAAATTAGGATTGGAGCTACTGAGTCTGCCTGTAGAAGTATTAGCTTGATTAAAGTCAGTATGCACCCGATCGGTTTTAGGGCAAATTAAGGCGGGGAGGGCATCAACATAGGTGGATTTTAGTTTGGCTAGGGTACGATGTTCTAAAATTAAGTCGATAAGGGGATGTTCTCCTTCTAGCTTATTGAGTACTACTACATCAGTGGAATAGCCATTAACAGTTTTACGGGATTTTTTCGTAAATTTTTCCCCTAGCTGCTCCGTCAGAATTTCGGATAGTTGCTTGGGGGAATTGAGATTAAACTGCCGCCCGATCGTTTGGTAAGCTTGCTGGGCAATTTTTTCTAGGTCTTGGTCTAGTTCCTGAGAAAGTTGCTGTAAATAATCCCGATCGATGCGGATACCCGTCCATTCCATGTCCGCTAGAATTTTTTCTAGGGGCAATTCTAGGGAGAAGTATAAGTTTTTTAGTTCTGGAATTTTCTCTAATTCTGCCATTAAAATTGGCATTAATTGATAGGTAAAATAGGCATCAGTGCCGCAGTAATGCGCTACTTCAGTAATAGAAACTTCAGCAATAGATGGTAACTTACCGACTAAATTATTATAGGACTGACAGGCTAGTTGCAGATATTTAACCCCCAAGTCGGCTAAACTATGCTTAGCTTCGGGATCAAGCACATAACTGGCAAGCATGGTGTCAAATGCTAATCCT
The DNA here is from genome assembly GCA_002861535.1 of Cyanobacteria bacterium M5B4. Classification (GTDB taxonomy): domain Bacteria; phylum Cyanobacteriota; class Cyanobacteriia; order Pseudanabaenales; family Pseudanabaenaceae; genus M5B4. Next base: position 3,439 of record PHFO01000027.1, read on the forward strand.
TGTAACTCTATGCCGATCGATCGTAAAATTAACCGATCGAATTTGGCGTTTTGCATGATCTTCTTGGAGTTAGCATCCTCTAACAAAGGTTGCATAATTTTCACAAATTCTTCTAATGCCAAATTGTTTCCCTGACTGTGATGGAGTGGGATATAAGCTACTTGATTGATTTTTTCACCCCAGCAACAACCCACGCCGACCACGATCGCTTCATGGGGATTTAGGGATGTGGATTCTGTATCCCAAGCGATCGGATGGGGACAATTTCTTAGGGTCTGGGATAGTAATTCTAACTTATCTATCGTATCCACAATTTGGGGATCAAGGGTAAGAGAAGTTAACACTTTTGGCTCCTCTTCGGCAAAATCAAACCATAGTTCTTCTGCTTCTGGAGTATTATCTTCTATAGCAAGATCGCCCCCCATCTGCACCTGAATATCATCAATTTTGCGAATAAACTCTTTTAGTTCCAAATTTTCTAATAAAGGAATTAACCGCTCCCGATCGAAACCTGTCAATAAGAACCGATCCATTTCTATCGGGATAGGCACATCTAAAACAATACCGGCTAACGATCGGGAATGGTGGGCGGCATCTCTGCCCGCTTCTAATTTTTTGCCGATCGCTCCCTTAATTTGAGGGATATTCTCTAGGATACGATCGAGAGTTTGATACTCTTGTAACAGTTTTGCTGCTGTTTTTTCACCAATCCCCTTTACCCCCGGAATATTATCGGAAGTATCTCCACAGAGAGACTTAAAATCTACTATTTGTTGGGGATAAACTCCTAATTTTTGCCAGACATCTTGGCTGTGAAACTCCTGAATTTTATCTGCTTTGCCTAAATGCAATACTGATATATCTTTAGTTTCATCAACTAGTTGAAATAGGTCTTGATCCCCACTTAAAATCTTTACCTGAAAGTTTTGCCTACTAGCAAACTGAGCTAAAGTACCAATCACATCATCAGCTTCAAATCCTTCTGCCGTAACAACTTTGAGGTTCATTGCCCCTAAAATTTCCTGTAAATTATGCAAATCTGGTGCAAAGTCTGGGGGTCTTTCTGGTCTACCTGCTTTATAGTTTTGATCGGCAGCATGGCGAAAAGTAGGAGTTGCTAAATCAAAAGCGATCGCAAGGGCTTCTGGCTTTTCCTTAGCTAAAATGTCTAACAAAGATTTCAAAAAGCCGTAACAAATGCTGGTAGGAATGCCCTTGGAGCTACGTAAGCCCCCATCTCCTTTGTAAGCAAAAGCATAGTAGGAACGGAAGGCGAGGGAATGACCATCAACAATTAAAAATTTGGGTTTAGCCACGCTTCGCTTGGGTTTCAATTAGTTTTTGTACCGCAATTAAAGTGCGATTTATCTCTAAGGGTGTTTTCGGACAACGATCGTAGGCATCCTGTTCATCCTTAAGCATCAATACATCTTGCTTGACAAGATTATCTAACAAATATTTGGCAGAATTATGAAACATATTTTTAATCCCTAGTCTGAACCAGTGGGGCAGTTTATGTAAATTAGTAAAGCGTTCTAGGGAAGTAAAATGTAACAAAAATGCCCTTGTATGCGATCGATCGATGGGAGCAAATAAACAACAAATACGAAAATCATCCCCTAAACTTGCCCGCCAATGGGGATAATTGTAACTGACTTGTAGCACTTCGGGATGTAATTGTCGCAGAGCCGGAAAAAATAATTGACTCACTGACCAAATCCGATCGACACGATAGTAACTCTGGGCATTGTAGGTCGCTGTCACTTGATTTTCATCCCCCCCGATCGTTCTTAACTTTGGCTCCGCCCATGCCTGCAAGTTGTCATGTAAATGCCCATGATACATATCCATCAAATTCTCAATTAAAAACGAGAAATGACAGCCTACCGTAAATTCAGTTACAGAACAAATGTAGTTCAGATCATGCCATTCTGGTAAAGGAAAACGATCGGTTTTAGACGCTAAATTAGCGTCCCCAGGAAATACCCAAATAAAACCATCTTCTTCTAATACGGGATAGGTTCTAATAGCCTTGGTGGGAAGTGCCTGGTCTGACTCCAGATAGGGGATGTGGGTACACTTGCCCCCCCGATCGATACACCAACCGTGGTAAGCACATTCTAGTTGGTCTTTGATAACCTTGCCCCGACTGAGCTTGACAAAACGATGGGGACAACGATCCTCTAAAGCGTGAACCTTGCCATCCCCGTCCCGAAAGACAACAATCGGTTGCTGCCACAACTCCACACCTAAAGGCAAATCCCTTAACTGACTGGCTAGAGCCACCCCATACCAATGGTTGGGGTTGATCGGTGCTTCCCTCACCTGCATAAATCGATCGGACTATTCCTCAAATATAGTCAGTTCTGTAGGAGTACGGCAACGTTTGACTGACCTTACATCAATCCCCCCTGCCCCTTCAGATTTCAAATCCTCAATGTAACCGATCGTGGCTTCCCTGGCTTCTGGCTCTCCCGAAAAGGGACCAAAATAGTAAGTACAGAGCGGTTCCGTCGTCACAATTTCTACCCACACCGCTTTGCCAATATTCTCTAAGAAGGAGAGAAAGACATCTTTTACGCCTTCTTGCAAATTTTCATTAACAACCATACCCACCCCTGACTTGTTGCTTAGTTATCTAATTTATATCCTATGACAATCGGTGTAAATACTCATGGCGGATTTTATCCAGGTAAGCGATTGGGGGAGCGCTGGCGCAAAATCTCATAGAGAGCGATTCCTGTAGCTACGGAAGCATTGAGACTTTCGGTTTTTCCTTCTAGGGGAATAGAAACGAGAATATCACAATTTTTTCCATTAGTAAACTCATGCCCTCCCCCTCGGAACCAATTACTAGGGCGATAGCACCGTCAAAAGTCACACTATAGATGGGCTTTGCCCCCTCCACAGCAGTGCCATAGACCCAGAAACCGGCTTTTTTTAATTTTTCCACCGCTCGATTTAAGTTGACTACTCGACAGACGGGAAAATGTTCTAATGCCCCAGCTGCCACCTTTGCCACCGTAGAAGTAACTCCCACTGCCCGCCGTTGGGGAATAATTAGTCCCTGGGCACCGAGGGCTTCCCCCGATCGGATGATGGCACCTAAGTTGTGGGGATCATTGATCCCATCGGCAATCAACACTAAAGGGTGGGGACTACGTTCTAAAACTAGGGCGATAAAATCCTCTAAAGATAGATATTCATAATTGGAAACTTGGGCGGCAATTCCCTGATGGCGACCGTGGTTAGTCAACTGGTCTAGCCGCTTGTGGTCTACTTCATCAACTACGGAGCCGTTCTCCTTGGCGGCATTGATTAAAGGAAGAAAATCAGCAGAATATCGTAAGGGTGGAATTACCCAGATGCGGTGGAGGAGCTTCCCCGCGGTGAGGGCAGCTAAAACAGTATGCCGACCATAGATTAGGTCGTCGTCGGCTTTTTCGGGGCGTTTGATCTCGCGCATAGAGGTAAGTATCCTAGTATTCCATAGTTTGCCTATTTTAAGGGCAATGCTAGGTTATGCAATTGTGCAGTTGCATCCTCCTGTTCAAGGTGATCTACCAAGACATTATAGTAAGAGTAAGCATCTTCTTTTTTATTTTGTAACCGCGCATACACAACTAAAGGGTAGTTCAGTACTGACGTTGCTTTTTCTGAAACCCTCACCCTAGCCCTCTCCCAAACAGGGAGAGGGGACAAGAAAAAACAGGACTGACGTTGCTTTTTCTAAAACCCTCACCCTAGCCCTCTCCCAAACAGGGAGAGGGAACAAGAAAAATTGATACACTTCCATTGTAAGTCCTAAAAATTGAGGCATGAGGGAATTTTCCCTCAGCGTAAGTCCTGCTTACTTGTCAGAATATCAGAATTAGTTTGGGATCACAGACAACGTCGGGGGCAATCAGGTAACTGAGGCAGGGTTTTCGTAGAGAATTACTAGATTATCTCGATGCACTACGGTTGTTTCTCCTTCGTAGCCTAAAATATCGCTAATTTCTTCCGATCGGCATCCCTGAATTTTTCCACTTCTACCCGATCGTAGAAGCTGATCCCCCTGCCAATTTCTACCCCCGATCGGTTCAACAAACTAACACAATCCCCCTGATTAAATTCCCCCCTCACGGCTACGATTCCCGCTGCCAGGAGGGAGCGCCCCTTAGTAGTGACTGCTGTGACGGCACCATCATCTAACACCAACTCCCCAGAGGGGATCATGCCATAGGCAATCCAGCGCTTGCGCGCGTTGAGGCATTGGGGATTAGGGGCAAATTGGGTGCCGATCGGTTCTCCTTGTAAAATTTTGTGGATATTTTCTGGTTCTCTGCCGTGCATGATCACGGTTCTGACTCCCGCGCTGGTGGCAATGCGGGCGGCGGTAATTTTGGTTACCATGCCGCCAGTGCCCCAACTTTTGCCCTCGGTGTTGGTATCTACCACTAAGGAACGCAATTCCGCACTACTTACGGCTAAAATTGGCTCTGCTTCAGGAAAACGCCGGGGATCGGCAGAATATAACCGATCGACATCGGTCAACAAAAAGAGCCACTGCGCCTGCACCAAACTAGCCACGAGGGCAGAAAGGGTATCGTTATCGCCAAATTTCAGTTCTTCCGTGGCGACGGTATCGTTTTCATTCACGATCGGTAAAATACCCATCTCCAAAAGCTCTTGGAAGGTATTACTAACATTGATGTAGTGCTGTCTTTCCACGAGGTTGGCACGGGTGAGGAGCACCTGCGCCACAGGTTGCTGAAACTGTCCAAAAAAATCATCGTAGATGCCCATTAACCGACTCTGCCCCACTGCAGCCACTGCCTGTCTGGTGCTTAACTTTTTGGGACGATCGGTGATCCCCAAGCGGGTGCAACCCACCCCCACCGCTCCAGAAGAAACCAACACCACAGAATGCCCCTGCCGCCTCAGTTCTACAATCACTTCCACAAGATGGGCAATAGCACTGATGTGCAAGTCTCCCGTGGTGGGACGGGTCAGGGTAGAAGTACCAATTTTAATGACTAGGTTCATGGAGTAGAAGGGCGACTGCCTGGGCAATATCCGGTTGTTTCACTAAAGATTCTCCCACTAATACCGCCTTGGCCCCGGCTTTTTGTACTACATCTAAATCCGATCGGGTATAAAGCCCCGACTCGCTCACCCAAAATATGCTCTCCCTTAACTGCTGCTCCATACCACTAAGAACATCGATCGTGGTCTGGAGACTCACTGTAAAATCCCTTAAATTGCGGTTATTCACCCCCATTAGCCCCCTACCCTCTTTGAGGCTATCCACCACGTCTCCAAGGGCAAGGACACTGTTTAACTCCTCGATCGTGTGGACTTCGATCAACACCTGCATCCCCAAGTTTTGAGCATAGAAATAAAAATCCACCAAGTCCCGATCGGATAAAATTGCCCTGATCAGCAGCACCCCATCCGCCCCGTAGGCGCGTGCCCAGTCTAACTGCACCCGATCGATGATAAATTCCTTACACAAGAGCGGTAAATCCACTTGCTCCCGAATTAAAGCTAAATTTTCCCAACTCCCCTGAAAAAACTGCCGATCGGTCAGTACGGAAATTGCCCCTGCCCCGCCTTGTTCATAGGTCTTAGCAATAGCAATGGCGTCAAAATCCTGCCGCAGAATACCCCTACTAGGCGATGCCCGCTTCACCTCCGCAATCAAAGCGGGCTGATGGCTAGAACGACGCAAACTCCCGACTAAATCCCGCACCGGAAAAGACTTTAAGTGTGACAAATCCCGATCGGTCTGAATTTCTTGCTCCTTCTGCCAAACGATCGTTTCCAAGATGTGAACAGGTACATCCCTATCAGCCCTTACATAACCCTCCCGCTCCTGGTGCCAGCGGCGCACTACCCCATCCGTCAAAACAAACCCCGCCCCATCGTCAAAATTCCCTGCTGCCCCAACAGCATTTCCCGAATCAAGCTAAACAGTCCTACTCCCAGCACCGGCGTAATATCTACCCCCCCCAAAGGCGGCACCAGCCGCCGCAGTACAACTAGTAACGGCTCCGTAGGTACGTAAATCACCACCCAGGGAAAGCTCCCCAGGGGAATTTGGGGATACCAACTCAAAACGATTCTCAGGACATAAAACAAAATCAAAGTCCCCAGCAGTAAATTTAGAACCCCCAGCCAAATTTCCATCAGTCGCTATTCTTAAACATGGTCAAAACGGGCAGACAAGCACCAAAACAGGTAGCTATAGCTACTATACCCTCAAATACCGGAGAAAATTGCCAATAGCTAGCTAAACGCTCTACTGCCGAAGGTAAAGTAAAAAATAACACCGCAGTGGCACCGAGACGAATCACTAAATTTGTAGCCATAGTTTCCTCCAACTTGGTATTACATGATTAACTCTTCTGGTTTGATAAGAAAAAATTATCTATCACCAGATAGATCATCAATGTAAGTTTGATTACGATTTTTGAATATAAACCTTGAGTAATTCTACTTAAGAATCTGGGGATCACTGACAGAGATAGGAATTAGACCCTAATGTCAGGGTTTGTTGATTTTATATTTTCTTAGGGATCAAGGGTGATAAAATAAAATTTCTGTGACTTTTAATGCCATGGCAGCCCCCCTAATCGCTATCTATCCAGGGAGTTTTGACCCCATCACCCTGGGGCATCTGGATATTATCACCCGATCGAGTTTATTGTTTGGGCAAGTAATTGTGGCGGTGGTAAAAAATCCCCAAAAAACCGCCCTCTTTAGTTTGGAGGAGAGGGTAGGGCAAATCAGCCAGGTGGTGGGGCATCTGCCCAATGTAGAGGTGGATAGCTTTTCTGGGCTGACAGTCCATTATGCGCGGATGAAAGGGGCGCGGGTATTGATTAGGGGCTTGCGGGCTGTTTCGGACTTTGAGCTAGAATTACAGATGGCTCATACTAACAAGACCCTGGCTAAAGAAATCGAGACTGTCTTTTTGACCACTAAAACTGAATATAGCTTTTTGAGCAGTAGCGTAGTTAAAGAAATTGCCCGCCTCGGCGGTGCCATTGCCCACCTTGTCCCCTCCCCGATCGTGACTGCTTTAGAGTATCGTTATGGGGTCAAGTCTGATAGTATGAATGATTAAGCCTGATATAAGAGAGAACCATGATGATCTCCGACAACTTATCGCCCCTTTCCCCCCAAGAATTACCTCACATCAGTGAGGATCAGGTCGAATACTACATGAGACTCCATCAGGAGTTAGATAAGTTAGAAGAGCTAGTTATTGACAGCGGCATACATTTTATGGGCAAGGCAGTATTAGACGAGGAAAAACTCTGTCAGCAGATCGACCAAGTGCGTCTGGTAGTACCAGAATCCATTGCCAAAGCGGAGGAGATTTTACAGTACCGCGAACAAATTATCAGCGAGTCAGAGCGCTATGCCCAAAGAACCGCGGAAATGGCGCAAATGCGTGCCCAGCGCATGGTAGAAGAGTCGGCAATTATGCGTCAGGCAGAGCTAGAATCCCAGGAGTTGCGCCGTCAGACCCAGCTTGAGTGCGAAGAGATGCGTAACCAGGCGATCAATGAAGTCAACCAGATGCGCAAGCAAGCCCAGAAAGAATGGGAGACACTCAGACAGCGCATGACCGAGGAAGTAGAGCAGATGCAGAAGGGAGCCGATGCCTATTCTGATCAAATTTTGAGCAATCTAGAATCCCAGTTAATGGAGATGCTGAGGGTGGTACAAAACGGCAGAAGGGAATTACATTAGCGGTGGGCTTCCACCACCTCGATCGGGACAAAACTTTCCTGGGGTAACAAAATCGGCTTGCGGAACACTAACTTGCCTGTCAAGTCATTGCGATTGACGGCGATACCCAGAGGGCGGGGAATTTGGTCATCGTAGGCATCCATGTAGGAGCGATAGGTCTGCTTGGCGGCATGGAGCACACTCGTATCTACTTTGATTGTTCGGGAACTCACACCCTTCTTCCTCAAGTCTTGAAATATTTTCTGCCGTAGACTGTAGCGTTTTCAATAGATTAACGCAAGCATTAGTTGATTAGGATTCCTCAAAATACAGCAATACTTAAGGAAATAACTAACAAGATGGCAATCCCTAACCCCACCGATCGCAGTCGTCTGAGGAGGGGCAAAATTTGGTAGTTAGCAATGAGGCGGTGCTGGGTCAGCTCTACTTGGGGCTTTTCCCATTTCTGCCCATCGTACCAGCCGGTTTCTTCATAAATAATTGTGGGGCTATTTAACCGATCGTAGATGTAGCTCCAGCCCAAAAATAGGCGTAGTATGATAAAACCTAAACCGATCGATGCCCCTGCCACCGTAGCACTGATAAATTTGCCCGGGTGACGCTGGAGGTCAAAACTAGCCAGGGAGAGGGGTACCGCCAAAATTGCCCAGCCACACCATACTAACAGGGTGGTGCGCCAAAAACTCCAGCCTTCTGCCAGCCCCCAGGCAAAAACCAGGATTCCTGGAGGGCGTTAAATTCGTTGAGGGGTTGCTGATCTAGGGGAATGGGATTAGGCATTCGATCGTGGCAGAATAGCTTCCAATGGCTAATTTATTATACTATGCCCCCTTTCCGCAGCAGGCTATTTAACTGGATATACCATTCTCTTCCCTTTCAATGGGGGCGGCGTGCCCGTTACGCCCTCAGTCAATGGCTCCAGGAATTACCGAGGGTAGTAAAAGATACTGTCTCCCGCTTGTTCCCCTCAGCTATAGAACAGACCGCCCCCGATCGGGCGCAGTTACCCCCCTGGCGGAGATTTTTGACCAAAACTTCTGCCCCTAAAATTATCCGTACCGCCCGCGACCTAGCCCCGTCCCCCAAACATATCATCCCCGATCGGTGGCGTGCCCTCCTAGAAGAAGCCATCAACTACTTCCTGCGCCGTCCCAAGCTATCCCCCCGTCACCAGGAATACGAAAATGAGTCCGCGCATTGGCCCCCCCTCCCGCCCACCCCAGACCCAGGGCAAATTACGGAAGTTAAGTTAGAACCGGAGGAACCGCCCCTCCGCGCCTGGATTGATACCCAAGCCACTTCCCTGGGCTATGCCTATAGCCCCATCGTGAATTTTTTCCTCTGGCTCGATGGGCAGGTAGAGCGCCTGGAACAGTGGCTCAGCCAACTATGGCGCAAGTTCTGGCACTGGCTCACTACCTATAGACCAGCCTAAAGGTGTATTTTTGTAAATTTTGCATTTTTTGTAGCATAAACTACAGAATTTATTTTAAGATATATGTGTCGAAAGAAAAAGGATCGGGTTATGAACATCAAAGAACAATTACGCCAAGCTACCATTAGCAATCGCGTTCAAGACCAACAACGTCAAGAAAAAGTCCTGGGTCGCGCCGCAGCACGAGTAGGCTTAACCGTGAAAGAAGCTGCCGATCACACCTGGAAGTCCTACGTCAACTAGGTTATGGTTTATGAATCCTACTTGCCCTCTGTAGAAATACAGGGGGCATTTAGTTGGTATAATTTTCCAGTTGACCATCAATAGAGTATGTCTATAGCTAAGCGGGTAGTTTATCGAGAATTTGGTGAGCTGCCAGAACCTGAGCCAGAAGCGGAACCAGTCCCCATTGCCCAACAAAAGGTGCGGGTGCAGATTTCCCGTAAGGGCAGGGGCGGTAAAACTGTGACTGTGGTTTCGGGAGTCGAGGGCACAGAGGAATTACGGAAGGAGTTACTGAAAAAGTTGAAAACCCTCTGCGGCTCTGGGGGCACGCTCAGGGAGGACACAATCGAGATTCAGGGGGAGCAGGTGGAAAAAATTGTCACGGCTCTGGTTCAGTGGGGCTATCGCCAATGCAAGGGGGCGAAATGACGGCGCAGATTATCGACGGCAAAACGATCGCCCGATCGATGCAACAGCGCTTAGCCGATCGGATTAGCCAATTGCTGCCGGAATATGGTCGCCCGCCCGGATTAGCAGTATTGATGGTGGGGAATGATCCTGCCAGCAGTGCCTACGTTGCCAACAAAGAAAAATCCTGCGATCGGATTGGCATGACCTCCTTTGGCAAACATTTCCCCGTTACTGCCAGTCAGTCGGAAGTTTTGGCAGTGATCGAAGAATTAAATCAAAATCCAGGGGTAGATGGGATTTTGGTGCAATTACCGCTGCCTCCCCATTTAGACAGTGTGGAGCTGATTACAGCGATCGATCCCCGCAAAGATGCCGATGGTCTCCATCCTGTTAATTTAGGTAAACTGGTCAGGGGTGAGCCTGGCTTACGCAGTTGTACACCGGCGGGGGTGATGGCACTGCTACAAACCCTGCCCATCGACTTGACGGGGAAGCGGGCGGTGGTAATGGGGCGCAGTATTTTGGTAGGTAAACCCCTAGCCCTGATGCTATTGGCGGCTAATGCAACGGTGACGATCGTCCATTCCCGTACCCCAGCCCCGGAGGAAATCACGAGGGAGGCGGATATTTTAGTGGCAGCGGTGGGAAAGCCCCACTTAATTAAGGCGGGGATGGTGAAACCAGGAGCGGTAGTTATAGATGTGGGCATCAACCGATCGGGGGACAAATTAGTGGGGGATGTGGACTTTGCCGATGTCCTGCCGGTTGCTGGCTATATTACCCCTGTCCCTGGGGGCGTGGGACCCATGACCGTTACATTATTGTTACAGAACACACTATGGAGCTATTGCCAGCGCTATGGCACAAACCTTTGATTTAACTGCTTACCTCGATCGGTACCGCCAGGAGGTAGAAACCGCCCTGGATGCCTATTTACCCATGGGCTATCCGCCCAAAATCTACGAAGCGATGCGCTATTCCCTGTTGGCGGGGGGCAAGAGATTGCGCCCTATTCTAGTGCTGGCTAGTTGTGAATTGTGCGGTGGCGTGCCCCAAACAGCCATGCCTACCGCCTGTGCCGTAGAGATGATCCACACTATGTCTTTGATCCATGACGACCTGCCCGCCATGGATAACGACGACTACCGCCGGGGCAAACTCACCAACCATAAAGTTTATGGCGAAGACATTGCCATTTTGGCGGGGGATGGGCTGTTAGCCTATGCCTTTGAATTGATTGCTGCCCGGACTGAGGCTCCTCCCGATCGGGTGGTAAAAGTGATAGAACTCCTAGCCCGATCGGTATCGGCGGCGGGACTGGTGGGTGGTCAGGTGGTAGATTTAGAAATGGAAGGGAACCCCGAAGCAACGGAGGCAATGCTCGACTACATCCATCAACACAAGACGGCAGCTCTACTAGAAGCCTCGGTACTGGCAGGCGCGATCGTGGCGGGGGCTGGGGCAGAGGAACTAGAGCTTTTACGGCAGTATTCCCAGAATATTGGGCTGGCGTTCCAGATCATCGACGACATTCTCGACATCACTTCCACCCAGGCAGAATTGGGCAAAAGTGTAGGCAAAGACGAGAAGGCGCAAAAACTGACCTATCCCAAACTGTGGGGCATTGAGGTATCTCAAAGCAAAGCGCAGAAACTAGCGGCAGAAGCGCAGCAAATTTTGCAGAGATTTAACGATCGTGCCATTCCCCTCCAGGCACTAGCAGACTATATTGTGGCGCGCACTAACTAGATTATGGAACATCTAATGGCTAACAAAGTGCTGATTATTGCTCTAAGTGCCAGCTTAGTAGCACAGTTACTGAAGGTCATAATTGAAACTATCCGCTTCAAAAAATTCAAGTTTCAAGTATTTTTTGAAACGGGCGGGATGCCTAGCTCCCACTCCGCTTTAGTTTCGGCGCTGGCAACGGGCGTAGGCTTGACCCAGGGGTGGGATAGCAGTTTATTTGCCATTGCCTGCGTGTTCGCCGTAATTGTGATGTACGATGCTACTGGTATTCGCCGCGCGGCGGGGCAACAAGCCCAAGTGTTAAATCAAATTGTGGTAGAAGTGTTTGAAGATGCTGCTCCCGATCCCCTCAAGGAGTTACTCGGACATACCCCAGTGCAGGTACTGGTAGGCGCGATCGTGGGCATCTTGCTAATGTGGTGGTTACTCTAAACATGGCAATTCCTAGCCCCCAATCCTATCTCGATCTTGCCCAGGAGTTTCTGAGCCAGGGTCGTGTAGCCGATGCTTTTCACTATGTGCAAAAAGCCCTAGAAATAGACCCTAAATTTGCCCCTGCCCTCTTAGAAATGGGCAAAATTTTAGAGCAGAATGGTCAGTTAGATGATAGCCTTGACTGCTACGCCGAAGCTCTGAAAATTGATCCCGACCTGTGGGAAGCCCACTGGCTGACGGGAATTATCTACGATCGGAAGGGACTACAAGCATTAGCCTTGCAGAGTTTTCAAGCAGTAATGGCAGCCAAGCCCGACATGTTTCCCCCCGCCGAGCATCTTAAATTAGCCAAGGTATTTTTACAACAACAAAATCCCCAGGCGGCTATTAGGTCAACGCAACTGTGTTCGCCTCTCCCAGAAGCTTGGCAAGTGTGCGCCCAAGCCCAGATCATGTTGGAGCAAATCGATGCAGCGGCAAGTAGCCTCCTCCAAGCTCAAGCCCTCGATCCTATGGTCAACTTGGCGGCAGAGTATGCCTCTCTTGGTAAACTGGCGCTGAAGCATCACCAAATCGATCGGGGGCAAACCTTCCTGCAAACAGCCCTAGCTATGCAGCCAGATTTAAGCGATGCCCATTTTTATTTGGCTCTTTCTTTCCTCGCCCTTGGTCAATTGAGGGAAGCACTCTTCAGTTTTCAAGAATTGGTTTCTATCAATCCTAACTATGCGCCTGCCTACTATGAAATGGGAATTTTAGCGGCTAAGCTATCCCAGTGGGAAGCAGCAGACGCATTTTTTAGCGCTGGGCGTACCCTCAATCCCCATATTTATCCCCAGGTGCAACCGCTGATCGATCGTGCCCAGGACATCCAACAACGGCGTTCTAACTGAACAGGACTTACGTTGCTACTGAAACCGTCACCCCAGCCCTCTCTCAAAAAGGGAGAAGGGATTGAGGGGAATTTTCCCTTAGCCTAAGTTCTACTTATTAAGATAGACAAGTATACCTTCAGGATACAGTAATTATGCGGGCAATTTTTAGTAGGTCGTTTAGACCCATTTGGTGGTTTAGTCTTGCGGTTTTAACGGTAATCTTTTTCCCTGGTCTTGCTTCTGCCCATGTGAACGCAGGGGAAACAGCAGGTTTTATGCACGGTTTTTTACACCCGATCGGGGGCTTAGACCACATTTTAGCGATGGTGGCGGTAGGTTTGTGGGCGGCGCAGTTGGGGGGCAAGGCTCTTTGGGCAGTACCTTTGGCTTTTGTCGGTGCTATGGCGATCGGGGGGGTTTTAGGCATTTGGGGCACTCCGGTTCCTTTCGTGGAGCCGGCGATTATTGCTTCAGATTTGATTTTAGGGAGCCTAATAGTGATGGCAACCCGTTTACCCCTCTGGGCTAGTGCGGGATTGGTTGGTTTTTTAGCAATTTTCCATGGTTTTGCCCATGGCGCGGAAATGCCTGCCGATAGCTCTGGGTTGCTCTATAGTGCTGGGTTTATGCTAGCTACCCTGGGCTTACACCTGTCAGGCATGGGAGCAGTGGTGATGGTAAGACAGATCGCTCAGGATCAGCAAGAAATTTTGACCCGTGTTGCAGGGGGAGTCGTCTTGCTGGCTGGGGTTTATGTTTTAGTTAACTCCTTCAGTAGCTAAGCAGAAGATTTACTCTAAGGACAAATTAGGCACAAACTCAGGCGTTGGGGTCCCATCACCGTAAACATACTGCCCCCTGCCACTAAATCCAACTCTTCGGGGGAAAGAGGGGCTTCTTCCTTGGCGTTGGGATTGGCAGGAATGACCAAATAAAGGGTGTCTGGCTGTTCTTCTAACACCTGAATTTGCAGACGATCGGGCAACTCCATACCCAATACCTCCGCGATCGCTTTTCTGGGGTTCGATCGGAGTAACTGACGAAACTCTTCATCCCGCCACACTCTTTCAATTATTTGATTCTCTAGTTGTTTTTTGTCCATGTTTGTTTAATTGTTTAAGATGTTCTTTCCGCCATACCTGGGGAGGGCTAGCATGATTTTGACGAAACTGGCGAATGAAATGTTCTACTCCTTTGTAACCAACACTAAAAGCAATCTGCTGAATAGATTGATTAGTTTTGAGTAATAACAACCTCGCCTCTGCCATGCGATATTCAGTAATCCATTGATTGACGGTTTTTCCTGTAGCTTGTTGTACCATACTGGTCAAATAAGCAGCAGAATATCCTACTGCCTTGGCAACATCTTTGAGGGCAATGCCTTCGCGGTAGTTGGCTTCAATAAAACTAAAGACTTTGGTTAAAGAAGGTTGGACTGGTGGTTCCACTTTGGTAGTAGCGAGAAAGTTTTGCAGGTCTAGTTCTACTTGTTTATGCCCCGTAATATCCACTAAGCAGACGAGATAAAATCCCTGGAGGTGCTCGTTGAGGGGATAGATGTGGGCACGCAGCCATTGGTCGTGGTCTTGGGTCTCAATGTCGTGGCAACAGGCTTTACCATTGAGGTCGGGGGCGGCGGGAAAGATTTGACGATAGCTCTGCCCGATCAATTCTTGACACTGGGGGAAAAGGCGCGGCAGTAGTTCTTCCCATTGTTGATTCAGGTACAAAATCATGCCGTCCGGCTCGGTCATAATTAGGGCGGGGAAGGGGATGGCATCAGCGATCGGTTCGATCGTGATCCTCTGCATTTGAATTGTAGATAAACTCTGGCGATAGGGGGTGAGGTCTACTTGAAAGCCAATCATGAGGTGTCTAATGCCTTCCTCGTTGGTGAGGCTATGCCCCCGCACTTTTACCCAGCGATAGGAACCGTCCCGATGGAGCAGGCGATGTTCGCTGTGGAAGTCGGCAGTCTGACCGCCGAAATGGGCAGTGAGCCGGCTCCGTACTCCTTCAACATCTTCGGGATGGATACGGTGAAGCCACTCTACGGGGCTGTTGCCAATTTCAGCATCAAGGTAGCCTAACATTGCTTTCCACTCTGACGAAAAGGTAATAGTATTTTTGAGCAGATTCCATTCCCACAGTCCATCTTTCACAGGAGTTGCCATAGATGCCTGAATTTGACTCTCTTTTGACCATACTATGCCGTGGCATCGGGAACAAGTTATTGCCATAACAACACGGAGGGATAACGATCGGGGCGGGCAATTCTGAGCAGGGCGTAACCAATGCCTGATACTCCCTGGAAAAAGCCGGGATTGAACACTGATTTGGGCAGGTCGGGGAACAGATAAAAGCCGCCGGTCTGACGGGCGCGGTGGAGGAGGTTGGCGAGTTGCGCCTTGATGGTTGCATTGAGGTCTGCTCGATCGAGGACTTGGGCTGCCGTTAATAGGGTTTCCATTCTGCCCAGATTGCCGCAACAGAGATGGTCGATCGGTTGCATGCCTGCCCTTTGGGTGGTGTTGAGTGCCCGCTCGATCGCGGTTCTGAGATCGGTATTATCTAGGGTTTTCAGACCCCCCAAGCGGGCTAGGGCAATGCCTGCGGCGCCGTGACACCAGCTATTCATACAGGAATTATTGTTACTAAACCTAAAGTCGGGATAGTTTTGCTCTGTTTCTATAAATACGGCTTCTTCAAAAGCGATCGCTTCCTGGGCGGCTTCCCAAAATTCTGACCGGCGAGTGACGCGATAAAGTTCTAACAGGGCGTAGGCAATGCCGGCGGCACCGTGGGAAAAACCGGTCAAATGGTTTAGGTCGGGGGCTTTCCAGGCGCGATGTCCCGTAGGGGTGGGGGTGCGTTGTTCTAGTAAGTGATTGCCGCATTGCAACGCCCGATCGAGGAGGTGGGGCTTCCCTGTGATGCGGTGCAGGGCTAAGAGGCTTAAAATTGCCCCGGCACTCCCCCCCAACACATCGTATACCCGATCGGCTTTAATGATTTCGGCAGTAATCAGACGGGCGACCCGATCGGCGGTAATTAGTAGGGAGTTTTCCCCTAAAAACTGACTAATTTTGGTTAGTCCATACAAAATTGACCCCAGACCCACAGCACCGCCAATGCCAATGCTATCGATAAATAGGGGCATGAGTTCCTGATTATTTAACAAAAATTCTAGGGGCTGAATTGCGCCTAGAGCGAGCTTGCGCCAGCGCTTATCTTTGGTTTCGTAATACAACGCCGCCAAAAATAGGGCAATGCCTACAGAGCCGTCGTAAAGGGAATATTCCACCGGTTGCAGGCGGAATTTATCGGAATCGGGGACTAAACCGAGACCGATCCAGGCAATACTGCCGTCTGTGCCATAAAATGCCCGTTTTTCTAACTCCAACCCGATCGCCAGGGCTTGTTCGATCGCGTCTTGGGGGGTGGCGGGGGGAAGGGACTGCCAGGTAAGGGACTGGGGCGTAAAAGTAGGCGCGCTGGTCAAATCCACGGCGTAGAGGGAATTGCGAATCAGGTTGACCTGCTCCTCTAGGTGCTGGGGGGTAAGACGCTCCAGGGTTTGGGCGACGGCTTCGGCGCTGGGAAGTTCAAAGCAGTTTCTCAGGATCGGTTGATTTTTTTTGTCCCCTGCCCATAAATCCCTAGAGCTACTATTAGAGCGGAAAAAAGGCATATCGTACTGGAGTAACGATCGGGTTTCTGCTTCTACTAGCGCCCAGAGGGGATGTACCGCTTCCATCCACAACAGGGGGCGGGCGAGGCGCTCCAACTCGATGCTAAAGTCAATGCCGTGGCGCAGATACTGGGGACGGAGTGCATATTCCAGGATGTTGCCGTAGGTCTGGGTGGGGCGATAGATGGTACGCAGGGGTAGGTTTTGCAACCGATCGAGGGGGGCATGGTCTTTGTTTTGGGCGATCGCTGACCAGAGACGGCAGAAGCCCTCGACAAATTCCTCGGTGTATTGGGTGGGTTGGGCGGGTTGGTCAGCCAGGATCGGGCTACTGCTGGTAGGTTTGACATAGAGGGGAGCCTGACCAAGGCGCATTTTGTCTGTGTTTACGTCCTCCCATTTCGGCACCTGGGCGACTTCTTGCTCCGTATCGCCGCTACCCATACCACTCAAATCGATCGTGTTGTTGCCACTGCCTTCCCACCGTGGTAACAGCCCGACTCTGAGTACCGATCGTTGTAAAAAAGACTGGGCTAAGTACAGAGCTTCGTTGCCCTGCCGCAGTTCCTGGGGAATAGTCTCATAAAATTCATGATGCAGCAGAGTTTCCAAATCCACCAAGACGGGATACTCCCCCTGAGCAATTAGATTTTCGTAATGACAGTCGTTCCCCGCCAAAATATACAAAAGCGCCAACAATTGCCCTAAGCGCCGATAAAAATTGCTCACCTCTTCCTGACTGTGACAGGGCTTAGCCTCTATAAATTCCATCCAGCCGTAGTCACCCCGATCGAGAACCGCTGCCGTGCGTAAATCTAACAGCCCCTCCAATCCGTTGACCCAATTCACCCAATCTGTAAACGCCTGCTCTGCCGCCAACGATCGGGGTTTGTAGACCAGTTTTTGCCCCGAACTAAACTCGATCGCCGCCACCGTCCTACCGCCGTTGTGGGGGTCTCCCAATTCCGGCTGTAACTTGACAATTTTTCCCGTTATGCCAAAAGTAGACAGCAAAAGCTCATAGTCCCGATCGAGGCGATCGATCAACTCCTGGGTAGCTTCAATCCATAACTCCGTCACACGGCACATCAAACGCGCCAAAACGGGGTAGGTACGCAAAAAAGACACCATCCCGTCCTGCTTTTGCCGCCCAATAAACTGCTGATAGAGCTCGGTGCTGTGGTAGTTAGGCAAATGAAAAATCAACCGCGCCATCATGGGCTGCTCCGCCAAGCGGAATAGGGAAAACTGCTCCAACAACGCCCTGCCCGCCAAATTCACCAACCAGCCCAACAACTGGCGGCACAATACCGCCTCTACTTCCGGGCTGACAATCTCCTGCCACCGATCGGGAAACCTCAAACCCGATCGCGCCTCCTCAATAAAAGGTATACACAACTCCTCAAAGGGCACCGGTTCCCCCAGATAGGGGATAGAAGGCACTAAATCCTGTTCAAACCTCGCCACTACCCGTGCCAAAACTTCCGCCCAACTAGGGGGCTGCACCGCAACCTTGCCCTCTCCCAGAACCGCATAGGCAAGACCCCGATTTTGCAATCCCGCCCACTTCAACCGATGCTTAAACCTGCGCTCATCCCCACAAATCTCCTGCCAGCGCTGCCACCGCTTTGCCACGATCGGTTCCGGCTTTGCCCAGGGCAAGAAAAAACCCTTAGTACCCCTGATTCTTTCTTCTAAACTCAAGGAAGCCTGGATAATTTCTGGGAGAAAGGACATAGAATAGATAACGAAAAAGACAACTAATGCGAGCCTTCCTCCAATTATGAATGGAAAAGACTCGCTTTCTCACTAAATAGGCAACCAGAGATTAACCTAGACAACCCCTAACACCATTCATAACCGTTCTGTAAATCACAGCACAGAACTTTATTGAGAACTTGATCACAGGGATAAACCAGCCGCCCGCAGCCACAGATTCTAACTCAGCGGCAGACAATTCCCGATCGGTGTCTTCCGTCTGTGCAGGACGAGGCAAGACAAAATAAACATGATCGTTAGTTTGTTGGAAGACGGATACATTGGCTTCTTCAGGAATTACCAAACCAGTTTCCCGCAAAATTACTGCCTTGGGATCAGCCAACATCTCAGAGCGCAGAGCATCATCCGTAGCAGCCTTGGCAATCAGACGAGC